>DASWFA010000193.1:0-3498 GCA_036394475.1 Binatia bacterium | reverse complement strand
CAGATCGAGCTCGTATATTTCCACCAGGGTCCGCCCTTTCGCGTCGCGGATCTCGTGCACGGGTCTGGATTGCTTGTCCAACCCCATGTCGCCCGGCATGACGATGAAGAAAACGCGGTCGCGCCGGCCGTTTTGCGCCAGGTTCCGCAGCGCGGGAACGCTTGAGTCGGCGAACATAAAATGGATTTTCCCATAGCTGAGATAGACATCCTCGTAAGGGTAGGTGCCGTCGGCCAAAGGACCCCGGACGATCTCGCGGCGATCGCGAAACCACTGCTCGGGGTCGTAGCCCAGCCCCACGAGGGTAAAAACATAAGGATGCGCTATCCACGCTTGCTGCACAACAACGGCGTCGGCTTCTTTCAGATGCGGCTGAATCCAGCTGGCGGCTTGCAAAATCCCCGGCCCATAAGCGCCTGAAAGATACCTTTGGCGATAAAAATCGTCGCTGAAGTATTCGCGAAAAAAGCGGACATTGAAGATCAGGATTAAAATAAGCGCGCCGCAACAAATTGCCAGAGTCGCCTGCCGCCGCTGCCATAACCAGGTTCCCACGCCGGCCGAACCGACGGCGGCCAGCAACACCAAGGCCGGCAGCCCGGGCAGGCTCCTCAGATAATGCATGGTCGGATGCTCGTTCAGAAGATCGGCGACCGGGTATAAGGCGACCGGGTATAAAACGACCCAGAGCAGCAAAAGCCGGGCCGCCCGGGATGACTTCGCCCGCCTTAGGCAGATGGCGAGCCCCGCGATCATCAGGGGCAGGTCGTACCATTGGAACAGGCCGGTGCCGGACGGCGGCGCATGGCCGGGATCGCCGTCGCCGCGGAGGAAAAGAAAATCCGCGCCGAAATGGGCCGGGTACCGGCCCAGGACCTTTTCGATTCTCTCTACGGTAGTATCCGATTCACTCCAAACCCAGCCCTGGATGCGCGCGCGCCTGCCCGCTTCAGGGTCGGCGAGGTGCTTCCAAAAGAGCGGGCCGAAGCTGACCGCGCCGGCGACGACCATGGCTCCCAGCGCCAAAGCCCCCTCGCGGGTCTTCAGGCGCCCGAGCCAGGCTCTTCCCGCCACCAGGGGGGCGGCGAGAAAAAATACCGGCAGGAACAAGCGCACCGCCCAGTAGCCGTAACAGCTTATCCCGGCGACCCCCCCGGCCAGGGCCGCCGCCGCGGGGCGGGGACGGCGCGGCTCTGCGTCGTCCAGCGGCATATGGGACCATAATAGGGCAGCCACGGACCCGAGCACCAGCAAAGGCGTCAGCGCCGCCTCCAGACCCATCCGGCTGACCAGTAAATGCCACGGGTTGAAGGCCAGGATGCCGGCAGCCGCAAGGCCCGTGAGGCGGCCAAACAGGCGGGCGCCGACAAAATAGATCAGCAGGATAGCTCCGAGCCCCGCCGCCGCCGCGGGCAGACGGGTCGTCCAGACGTTCATACCGCCCAGCGCCTGGAACGGCAGCAGGGCGTAAATATAGGAAACGCTCCGGTTCTCGCCGAAGGCGCGCGTGTAAAACACCGGCCAGGAGACGCCGTGCTGGTCTTTGCCGGTTCTTAAAAGCGTGTAAGCGTTCCAGGCATTGGCGGCTTCGTCGACGTGGAGCCCCGGCGGAACCCGGTCCAGCCGAAAAAGCCTGGGGCCCGCGGCCGACGCGAGGATGATCAGCAAAATTCCGATTGTCCACCGGCCTCCAAGAGAGGTATCCATGCGGATTCCTTAAGCAGTACAAAAAGCTGTCATTGAGGCCGTCGTTGAAGCTGCCATTCGAATCATCGGCGCTTATATAAGCCTTTTTTTTCGTTCCAGTAGATCCCGAGGAGGTCCTTCAAGACGAATAATAAATCCCGCACCGGCCGCACCTTGCTGTCGGGCGAGTTGGTCCAGCGGACGGGGATCTCGTAAACGCGATACCCGAGGCTCCGGGCGATCACGATCGCCTCCACGTCGAAGGCAAATCCATTGATGCGGGCGAGGGAAAAAATCTCCCGCGCCGCGGCGCCGGTAAAACACTTGAAGCCGCATTGGGTGTCGTCGAACGGCAGAGAGAGCAGACTCTTGACGAACCGGTTGAACGCTCTCCCGACCGCCTCTCTTCCCCGGCCCTGGCCGAGCGCGATGACCGACGCCGAGTGCCGCCGCGAGGCGATGACCATGGGGTGGCCCTCTTCCAGCCCCGCCAGACCCTTTTCGATCTCCTCGACCGGGGTCGAGAGATCGGCGTCGGTGAAAAAAACCGCGTCTCCCCGGGCCGCCAGGACTCCCTGCCTGACGACGAATCCTTTACCGCGATTTTCCGAAAAAGCGACCAGCCGGACCGACGGCTCCCGGGCCGCAAATTCAGAAACCCTTCCGCCCGTGTCGTCGGTGGAGCCGTCGTCGACGACGATGACCTCGAAGCGGGAAAATCTCGCGCGGAGATAGCCCGTGATCTTTCCCAGCGTGGACTGGATGCAGTCGCCTTCGTTATAAGCCGGGACGATCACGGAGACAAAAGGGTCGCTCACCGGATTTCGCTTCCGTCGAGCTTGTAAATAAAGATGGAATGGCCGATGACCGCCACTGGCCGCTGCGTCCTGAAGAGCTTCGCGGCGGGGAAGTCGCCGGACAATCCATAGAGAAGGTGGACATTCATCGCGACGTACTGAAAAGGCTCGGGGGTTTGGGTGGCCGGCGGGTCGTAGGCGATCCAGCTATAGTCCAAAAAACTGGCGTCGATCCCGTAATACTCGGGATCGATAAATCCGAAGTAAAGAAACTTAATCTTCTTGACCCCGTGGGCGTCCATCCAGCGCTTCAGCCCTTTCAAATCCTGACCCCAGTCCAGATTGGAATCGAGCAGCACTTTATAACCGTTTTTCGGACCGCCGACGAGCTCGTTGAAATAGGCCAGGTAATGCGGATAGGTCGAGATACAAGACCACGCCAACCAGACCCCAAGGACGAGAACGCCCTGTTTCATCCACCGTCCCCTTTTCCATAGCTCCGCGGCGGCCGCGCCGGCCAGGACGAATAAAAAAGGATAGATGGGAAGAATGTAGCGCAGTCCGATATTCGCCCTGGACCAGACCGCGAGCGTGAAGTAGACGGCTGCCGGAATGAGCAAAAAAAGCGCGCGCGCGCGGTCGAGCCGGCGGCGGACGAGCATCCACGCGCCGGCGATCAGAAAAGCGATCGTGGGGAGCGGAGTCTTAACCAGGAAAGCCACCGGGAAATAGGCCCAAAACCCGTCATCGGAGCTTTGCCCGAAAAGGAACGTCGTCCGAGTCAGGTATTTCAGGACGTAAAGCTGCCCGTAGAGCCACGCCTCGGGAAAAAGCCGGTGATCCGCGATGAAAGCGGCGATTCCCGCCAACGCGGTATTCTTGTCCGGCATGACCTGCTCGAGGTGCAAAGGATGCAGGCCGCCGGGAATGGCCGCGTAACGGAATCCATAAACGGCCCAGATGAAAAGATAAGCCGTCACGGCGGCGGCCATCAGCGCTCCCACAAGGCGAAGCG
>DASWFA010000192.1:0-2481 GCA_036394475.1 Binatia bacterium | reverse complement strand
GCCGCCGGCATCACCGGCGTGGCGCGCACGATCGGCGCGGCCCTCGCCCCGCTGTTCGCCGGCTTGATGTTCGCCCGGCCGTCGCTGATCGACCTGCCGTTCTTCCTGGCGGGAGGGATGAAAATCGTCTACGATCTGCTGCTCTACAGAGGCTTCGCCGCCGTTCGGCCGCCCGAGGAAAGCGGCTAGGCCGCGCGGAGGGGGCTCAAAGTCCGGCGCCAGATGGGAGATAGCTTTTGAGGCGGAAAAAAGAGTAAAACATTTCCATGAATGAGCCGGGCCATTCTCATTCCGATAATCCCCTGGAACGACCCGCGCACGCGCACGGCGCGATCGACCCCGCCATCCTCGCCACGGAGAGAGGCATCCGGGCCCTTCGATGGTCGTTCGCCGGCCTCTTTCTGACGGCGGCGCTTCAGCTCGCCGTCGTCCTCCTCTCCGGCAGCGTCGCCCTGCTCGCCGACACCGTGCACAACCTCGCCGACGCCGCGACGGCGATTCCCCTGTGGATCGCCTTCGCGCTCGGACGGAGAAAGCCGAGCCAAAGCTTCACCTATGGCTACGGCCGGGTGGAAGATCTGGCGGGCGTCGTGATCGTCGCGATTATTTTGGCGAGCGCCGTCGTCGCCGGCTACGAATCGGTCGCCGGCCTGCTCCATCCGCGCAAGGTGGAATATCTCTGGGCCGTGGCGGCCGCGGCGCTCATCGGCTTTGCCGGCAACGAGGCGGTGGCCGTCTTTCGCCTCAAGGTCGGGCGCGAAATCGGCAGCGCCGCGCTGGTCGCGGACGGCTACCACGCGCGCGTCGACGGCCTGGCCAGCCTGGCGGTTTTAATCGGCGCTCTGGGCGTCTGGGCGGGCTACCCGGCGGCCGATCCGCTGGTCGGGCTGCTGATTACGATCGTGATTCTCAAAATCGTGCGGGAATCCGGCGCGGCCGTCTTCGGCCGCCTGCTCGACAGGGCCGACCCCGGAGCCATCGATGAGATCAAGCACGCCGTCGGCCATATCTCAGGGGTCGAAGACGTCGGCGAAGTCAGAATCCGCTGGCTGGGCCACCGGCAGCACGCGGAATTGAACATCGCGGTGGATCAGAACCTCTCGGTCGAGAAAGGCCACGAGATCGCCAACCGGGTCCGCCACGAGCTTTTGCATCGCCTCCGGTACCTTGCCGGCGCGACCATCCACATCGATCCGGCGAACGCCTCCGGCGAGGAGCATCACCGCATCGGCGCGCACGCGCACGACAACCTGCCGCGCCATTCGCATTCATGATGGAACTCCGCAGCGATACGCCCCCCGCCTCCCGCCTTTCGGGCTACCGGCGCCTCGCGACCCTCGCCGCGTGCGGCTTCGTCACCTCTTTCGGGGCGCACATCGTGGCGACGAATCTGCCGGCTTACGCGGAGACGGTCGGCGCGGGCGCGTTCGTGATCGGGCTCTTGATCGCCGTCTATGATTTCGCGGAATTGTTCGCCAAGCCGGCGGCCGGATTTATCGCCGACAAGCGCGGCATGAAGCCCACCCTCCTCGCCGGCCTGGTCGTTTTTATTTTCGGCTCGCTGCTGTTCCTCGTCGTCAGCCCAAAGCTCCTGCTGCTCGTCCGCTTCGTGCAGGGTCTCGGGGCGGCGGCTCTCTCGACGGTGTCGGTCACGCTGGTGGCGAAATATTTTCCCGCCGGGAGAGGGAAAGCGTTCGGCATCTACAACGCCGTCAAGGGGGCGGGCTACGTCCTGGCTCCCGCGCTGGGCGGTTTTCTCGCTCACGACTACGGCTTTCCGGCGCTCTTCGCCGCTTCGGCGGGCGTCGGCATGCTCGCGCTGCTGCCCGCTCTGTTTCTGCCGCGCGATCGGAGCCGGGGCGAGCGGCCGGCGGACGGGGACGACGACCTCACGCTCCAACAGTTCTTCGCGATCTTCCAGGAGCCGCGGCTCCTCCCGGTCTACGCCGTCATCGTCGTCAATATGTTTCTCGTCGGCATTCTATTCGGATTTCTCCCCGTGTATCTTTATTCGATCGGCTACACGCCGCTCGAATCCGGCATCGTGGTGAGCCTGGCGACGCTCAGTTATCTGCTCGTGCAGCCCTTCGCCGGGCATCTCGCCGACAAGTCCGACATCGAAAGCACCGTTTTTGCCGGTCTCCTGGTCGCCTCCGTGGCCATCCTGGCGGCCACGTTTACCGCGGGCGCCGCGCTGATGGCCGTGGTCGTCCTCGCCGGTCTCGGGATCGGCGCGGTCGGCACCAACAGCGACGCGCTCGTGAGCACGCTGGCGGCGCAAGGCCGGCTGGCCAGCGGCATGGGCGCGGCGCAATCGTTCAAGGAATTCGGCGACATGACCGGGCCCCTCGTGGTCGGAGCCATCACTCAGTTTTACGGCGTGCGGGCCGGCTTCGTCGCCGGCGGCGCGCTGGCGCTGATTTTTCTCTTCGTCCTGGTAAAATCCCGGACCCTCAAGCCGGGGCTTCCGGCGCGATGAGC
>DASWFA010000191.1:0-5560 GCA_036394475.1 Binatia bacterium | reverse complement strand
CGCGGCCTGGACTTCAAAGCCGACGTTCCGATCGAGGTCCGGGGACAGGCCGCCATGCTGCGCTACTTCGAGCAGGACCTCGAGGAAGACTTCGGCGCGGACGGCCTGGCGCTCAAGTCGCTGGCCTACGGCAAGCTCGGGCTGATCCCGCCGAAGGTCGATCTCAAAAAAGCCCTGCTCGAGTTCTACGACGCGCAGGTCGTGGCCTTCTACGACCCGAAAAAGAAAAAGCTCGTCGTGCCGGAGAGCCTGGCGGAGGTCATCGCCGCCCGCGGGGGCGAGAGCGGCGAGCCCGTCCTGATCCTGGCCCACGAGCTGACGCACGCGCTTCAGGACCAGCATTTTTCCCTGGCGGAAAGAACGGCCCGGGGCAGCGACGACGACGGCGACCTCGCGCTCCGCGCCGTCATCGAGGGCGACGCGACGCTCGCCGGCTACGCCTACATGGGGCTCGGTCCGGCGGCGCTGGCGCAAATGGGCCGGGCGATCCAGGACAACATGAAAGAGACGCGCGCGACCCTGCCGAACGTTCCCGAGGCGATCATCGAGGAGATGCTGTTTCAATATTACGGCGGCGTCGCGTTCGTCCTCCGCCTGCTCGAAGAGCGCGACTGGCGCGCGGTCGACGCGCTGTATGCCGCCCCGCCGCTCTCGACGGAGCAGGTGCTGCACCCGGAGAAATATTTCACCTTTCCCGATCCGCCGACCAAAATCGAGCTCAACGATCTCGCCGCGCTCTTTCCGCCGGGCTGGCGGCAGATCGAAAACAACGTCATGGGTGAGCTGATGGTGCGGGTGTTGTTCGCGCGCTTTTTGGGCGAAGCCGACGCGAAGCTCGTCTCCGAAGGCTGGGACGGAGACCGCTTCGTCGCCTTCCGGCGCGGGGACGAGGTCGCTTTTGTCTGGGCGAGCGTGTGGGACTCGGAAGAGGACGCGGAAGAGTTTTCCCGGGGCTACCGGCGGCTCGTGGAAAAGAAATATCCCGACGCCCGGTCCGCCGGCGCCGTCACCGTCGAGCGGCGCGGCCGGCAGGCGCTCGTCGTCGAAGGGCTGCCGCGCGACCGGGTGAAGGAAGGCGTCGAAAAAATCTGGCGGGGGATGACGGCGACCGAAGCGCCCTTCAAGTCTCCCTTTCCGCCGCCCACCGGGGCATTGCCGATCTCGACCGAATCGATTACACCGTGAGGAACCTGAAGGAGGACGCCTTATGAAGCGCGCATCGCCATGGTTTTTAGGGCTGTCGGCCGCGGCGGTCTTGGTCGCGGCCGCAAGCTTCGCGGCTCCCGCCCGGGCCGCGGCCGCCCGGAGCGCGGAAGAGACTCTGAGCGAGCTCGCCAAGCTCGCGCCGGCCGAGCGGCAGAAGCGGCTCGAGGAAGGCGCCAAAAAAGAGGGCGCGGTGCAATTCTACTCCAACGAGAACATCGATCTCTTGCAGCGGCAGGCCGAGGGCTTCATGAAGCGGTATCCCTTCGTGAAGGCCGACTACTGGCGCGGCAGCGGCGTCCGGCTGGTGGACCGGATCCTGCTGGAGAACCGCGCGAAGAAGCTCGACGCCGACGTGGTCAACGTGCCTTTCGAAGCCGGCATGGCGATCAAGCGGGAAAACGTCTGGACGCCCTACCGCTCGCCGGAGCTGCGCAATTATTCCAAAATGCACGCCGACGAAAAGGGGATGTGGAGCGCGGGCCACATCAATATCGCCGTCATCGCCTACAACTCCAAAATGGTAAAGCCGGAGGAGGCGCCCAAAGATTACCCGGACCTTTTCAATCCCAAGTGGAAAAACGATCTCTCCATCGACCAGGAGCCGGACCGGGCGCTCATGGGCTGGCTCGCGGCGTGGGGCGAGGAGAAGACGCGCGATTTTTTAAAGCGCCTCATGCGCAACGGCATGGTGGTGCGCCGCGGCCACACGCAGCAGATCCAGCTGCTCTGCGGCGGCGAGTTCAAGATCGGCGTCGAGCTCTACGCCTACCGCGTGGCGCAGCTCAAGTACGAGAAGAAATGCCCGGTGGCGATTACGTATCCCAATCCGACGCCGGGCTCGGTCGGGAGCCTGGCCGGGATCAACCGCAGCGCGCCGCATCCCCACGCCGCGGCGCTCTTCACCGACTATATCCTCTCCGCCGAGGGGGCGAAGATCCTGGCCGCCACGGGCCGCATCCCGGGCCACAAGGACGTCAAGTCGATTTACGAAGAAGTCTCGCAGCTCGAGCAGAAAAAAGTTCCGCTCCTGCTGGTCTCGCCCGAAAAGGCCGACGCGATGGGCGACGTGGCGAAGAAAATCA
Source organism: Binatia bacterium (assembly GCA_036394475.1). GTDB lineage: Bacteria > Desulfobacterota > Binatia > UBA9968 > UBA9968 > JAJPJQ01. The sequence goes on along the minus strand of DASWFA010000191.1, from coordinate 3,272 downwards.
TCGAGGAGATCCTGATCCGGAAACAATTCTAAGACGGTTTCAAGTTTCTAGTTTCGGGTTTCAAGTTCAGCTCGAAACCCGGAGCTCGAAACCAGAAACTATCAAGACCTGCGGGTTTCTAGACGACTGGAAACCAGGAACCTAAAACCTGAAACTAATATCCGAGCGCGCAGCCGTCTTTTCGCGGGTCGGAGCCGCCGAGGAGCGTGCCGTATTCGGGATGGATCAGGATACCCTGGCTGCCGCCGAAGTTCGCCGCGCTGGAGATTTTGTGGCCTCTGCGCGCCAGCTCCTCCCGGACGCCCGCCGGAAAAGCCGGCTCGAGCGCGACCTCGAATCCCTCGACGCTGTTCACGCGCGGCGCGTCCATCGCCTGCTGCAGCGTCATGTCGAAGTCGATCAGGTTCGACAGCATCTCGACCTGGCCCTGCGGCTGCATGTGCGCGCCGGTGACGCCGAAGATCAAAAACGGCCGGCCGTCCTTGAAGACCATCGCCGGCATGATCGTGTGCATCGGGCGCTTGCGCGGCGCGACGCGGTTGGGGTGCGCCGGGTCGAGCGAGAACAGGACGCCGCGGTTGTGCAGCATGATGCCGGTGTCGCCGCCGACCCGCCCGCATCCGAAGCTCTCGTAGAGGCTGTTGATGAACGAGACCGCGTTGCCGTCCTCGTCCACGGCGCAGAAAACCTGCGTGTCGCCGGAGACCGGGCCGAGGCCGGGCGGATGGATCTGCGCGCGGGCGGGATCGATCCGCCGGACCCTCTCGGCGGCGTAGGATTTGGCGATCAATTTTTCCGTGGGGACGTCGACCGCCTCGGGGTCGGCGAGATAGCGGTCGCGGTCGGCGAAGGCGAGCTTTTTGATCTCGACCAGCAGGTGGATGTAGTCGGCGCTCCCGAAGCCGAGCGCGCGGACGTCGAAGCGCTCCAGCATGTTGAGCATCTGGAGCACCGTCAGCCCCTGCGTGTTGGGCGGCATCTCGACCACTTCGTAGCCGCGATAGGTCGTCTTGATCGGCTCGACCCAGGTGGACGCGTGGCCGGCGAAGTCTTCCAGCGACAGGAGCCCGCCGTTTTTTTCCGAGAAGCGGACGATCTCTTGCCCGAGCTCGCCATGGTAAAAAACGTCTTTGCCCCCGGCGGCGATTTTTTTGAGGCTCGCGGCGAGGTTTTTTTGCCGGAAGATCTCTCCGGCCTTCGGCGCGCGGCCGTCGGGAAGGTATCCCGCCGCGCTCGGGTGCGCGGCGAGCTTGCCCGCGGCCCTGGCCCATTCGCGCGCGGTTTTCTCGGCGACGGGAAAGCCTTCCTCGGCGTAACGGATCGCGGGCTCGAGCAGATCGCCCAGGCCCATCGTGCCGTGGCGCTCGGCGACGAGCGCCCAGCCGTCGAGCGCCCCCGGCACGGTCACCGGCAGCATGCCGGTGTCCGGGATCGCGGCGATTTTTTTCTCCTGAAAATATTCGCGCGTAGCGGCCGCGGGCGCGCGGCCGCTCGCGTTGAGCGCTTTCAGCTCGCGGCTTTTGGCCAGATAAATCAAGATAAACGCGTCGCCGCCGACGCCGGTCGACATCGGCTCGACCACGTTCAGCACGCCGGCCATCGCCACGGTCGCGTCGACGGCGTTGCCGCCGCGCTTTAAGACGTCCAGGCCCGCCGCGGTCGCCAGCGGCTGGGACGAGACGGTCATGCCGCGGCGTCCCACCGGCATCGAGCGCCCCACGGGAAGAAGCTCCATTTTTATCTCCAGCTAAGACCCAGGCCGAGCAGCAGCACGATGAAGCCCAGGGTCGCGTTTATTTTCAGCAGCATGAACCATTTGGTCAAAGGCGCGCGCAGCGGCTCCGGCCAGGCGTCGCCGCCGCCCGCCCGGGCGGCGGCCGACGCGGCCGTGGCGATTTTGGGAGAATATTTAAACACCTGCAGCGAATGATGGAACGCCATTGCCAAAAACAGCAGGAGCTTCACCGCCAGGATCATATAATAGCCGGCGTCGCGCGGCGCGCCGGCGCGAAAAAGAAAGTTGAGGACGCCGGTCAGGAACATGACGTGGATCGCGATCCAGGAGAGCGTCTGGATCGATTGGCGCCCGCGCTCGAGCGCGCGGATGCCTTCGGCCGGCGCGAGGGCGCGCGCCGCGGGGGCGAAGACGAAGAGAAAAAAAGCCATGCCGCCGGTCCAGAGCATGGCGGTCGAGAGGTGGAGCCAGAGACTCGCGCCGGCAAAAAGAGCGGGTAGGTTCACGTTCGATTCCAAAGGAGAACTCATCGCTACCATCGGAGGGCGATTTTTGCAAACCTCGCCGCGTTTCTCTTGCATTGGCGGAAGCGCTATGTTAGCTACATCGGAAAAGATCCCGAAAAGGAAAATTCACCCGCATGATGAGCTGGCTGCCGGAGGATGTTTCGACTTTTGGCGGCGAGATCGACCGCCTCTTCTACGCGATTTATTATATCACGGGAGCGGCGCTGATCCTCGTCACCGCGTTGATGATCATTTTCCTGATCGTCTACCGCCGGCGCGAAGGCCGCCGCGCGACCTACACCCACGGTAACACCGCGCTGGAGATCACCTGGACGGTGATTCCGGCGATCGTGTTCCTCGGCCTGTCGTTCGTCAGCGTCTCCACCTGGGGCAAGATCAAGATCCATCCGCCGCCGCCCGACGTCGTGGTGCAGGTGACCGCCAAGCAATTCAACTGGGAAGTCCTTTACCCCGGCCCCGATGGACAGTTCGGCACCGGCGACGACGTTCAGGTCAACAACGACATCCACGTGCCGCTCAAGAAGGTCGTGCACATCATTCTCAAGTCGAAAGACGTCATCCACAGCTTCTTTCTTCCCAACATGCGGCTGAAGCAGGACGCGCTGCCGGGTAAGGATATTCTCGTATGGTTCGAGGCGGTCAAGCCCGGCAAGTACGAGCTGCCGTGCGCCGAGCTGTGCGGGTTCGGCCACTCCGGAATGCGGGGCTGGATCTACGTCCACACCGCCGACGAGTACGCGAAGTGGGCGGCCGAAAACCTGACCGCGGAGGCCGCCCCGGCGACCGAGGCCAAGCCCGACGACAAGGCCGAAGCGAAGAAAGAAGCGCCGGGCAAGGCCGAGCCCAAGAAAGAGGGGAAAGCCAAGAAATGAGCGCCACCAGCGCGACTGCTCACGCGCACGTCGACCACGGTCATCACGAGCTCGGCTTCGTGCGAACGTACATCTTCTCGACGGACCACAAGATGATCGCCCGGCAGTTCCTGTTCCTGGGCCTCTTCATGATGGTCC
>DASWFA010000190.1:0-2057 GCA_036394475.1 Binatia bacterium | reverse complement strand
CCTCGCGAAGTTCGTCGGCGGCGAGGGCGAGGCGACGGCCAAGCGGGCGGTCCGGGAGTCGCTCGACCTCTTCCGCATCTTCCGCGGCGGCGTCGCCGAGGCGATGGAGAGGATGCCGATTTAAGCGAACCCTCGCGGTTTGTGCTTGCTCGATCGGTTACGGGATGGTCCAAGGGGTTCGGACTTGAATCCTCAATTTGCGTTGCGCCGCGGCCCGCGCCGCCGGCGACTAGTTCCCCGCGTGCTTCTTCACCCAATCCACTATCAGCGCGTTGGTCTCGTCGGTCGCCTGCCAGAAGAAGCCGTGCGACTGGCCCTTCAAGATTTTCATTTCGGCGCCGGGGATGCGCTCGGCGAGGACCCGGGCCTGGGCCAGGTGGTTGCTCCGGCCGCTGTCGTTGTCGCCGATGACGACGAGCGTCGGCGTGCGCACGTCGCCGAGCCGGTGCGTCCCTTCGTAGTTGTGCCGCGCGATGATGATGTGGACGAACTCCGAGAGCCGGGCGTGGGTGGCCCAGGCGAGCTTGAAGAAGGCCTCGACCTTGTCGGGGTGGCGCTCGCGGTAGTCGCGGGTGAAAAAGGCGTCGGACTCGCAGACCTCGTGGCGGACTAGCTTCTCCAGCCCGAGGCTCGCGAGCTCGTAGACGGTGCGGTGCGGCAGCCCCGGGACGCAGTCGGGTCCCGGGCGCGACGCGGGGCCCGATCCGCTCGCCGCCATGACGAGGCTCTTCACGCGCCCGGGAAAATTCTCCGCGACCGCGAGCGCAATGCGCCCGCCCATCGAGTGGCCGAGCAGATGCGCCGCGGGGATGTCCAGATGATCCATGAGCGCGACGATGTCGGCGCCCATCTGCTCGATCGTCCAGACGTCCTGCGCGGCGGCGGAGCGGCCGCAGCCGCGCGGGTCGTGGAGAATCAGGTTGAGCGATTCGGCGAGCGGCACCTGCGAGGGCTTCCACACCTCGCAGGAAAACGCGGTCGAAGGCACCAGGACGAGGGGCTCGCCGCGGCCGTGGGACTCGTAGTAGAGGTCGACGCCGGTCGGCAGCTTGACGTTCGGCATATTCCCTCCTGCCGGCGGCGCGCTCACCGCGTCCTGAAGATCTCCTCATAGAGCTTGACGTTGTCGGTAAAATATTTGTAATCGTCGGGCCGTTCCACGATCCTCTGGTAGCCGCGAAACAGCCGGACGGGCTTCGGCTCGACGTCTTTCCTGACCGGAATGCGCTGGAAATCCACCAGCATGGTCTGGCCCTCTTTGGAGAGAATGTAGTCCATGAAGAGCCGCGCGGCATTGGGGTGCGGCGCCTTGGAGCCGATCATTTGCGGGTCGATCTCGGTGACGGCGGGCTCGAGCGGGATCCATTCGATGGGCGCGCCCTTGAATTTTTCCCGCTCCAGCGTGTGCGCGTAGGCGAGGATCAGCTCGTACTGGCCCGCTCCGGCGAGCGTGACCCGCTCGGTGTTGCCGCGGCTCAGCACCGGGGCCAGGGCGGCCAGCTTTTTCATGTAGTCGACGGCCTTCTCCCGGCCCCAGGCGGTCATGAGCCCCTGGAGCACCAGATAGCCTTCGGTATCCATGGAGAGCTTTCCGCCCTTCCACCTGGGATTCAGCAGCGCCTCGTAGGTTTTCGGGACGTCCTCTTTTTTCACTTGAGCGGTGTTGTAGCCCAGGGCCCAGGGAATGACGTAGTGGGCGTACCAGTAGCCCTGTTTGTCGAAGAGATCGGCGTCGATCTGCTTCGTCTCGGGCGAGACGTAGGGCGCGATGATGCCGCGCTCTTTGAAAATGCTGATCATCTCGCCGCGCCCGCCGACCACGTCGTAGCTGAACGCCCCCGCGCGGGTTTCCGTGAGCACGCGGTTCATGACCGCGCCGCCGCCGAGACGAATCAGCACCGGCTTGATCGCCGGATACTTGCTCTGAAAAGCCTGCATCAAGACCTGGCTCTGGTCGTAGGTCATCGAGGTGTACCAGACGATCTCGCCCTCTTTTTTCGCCGCTTCGACGATCTTGGGGTCGGTGGACTGGGAAAAAGAGACGGCGGGCAGACAAA
>DASWFA010000189.1:0-2238 GCA_036394475.1 Binatia bacterium | reverse complement strand
TGGCGCAGCAGATCTACAAAAAAAGCTGAAGCGCCCCGCCTCAGCCGAATTGCAGCAGCATCGCGCAGAGCCCGATGAAAGAGACCGTCCCGTAGACCGCCGCGGTCAGCGTCAGGGCGTTGAGCGCCAGTCTTTGCCGGCGGTAGCTCATTGAGAAAATCAGGAACAACAGGGCGCAGGCGAGCGCTTTCCAGTAAACCAGCCCCCAAACCAGGCCCCATTCGACGATGCTCGCGCGCACCAACGGGTTCGCCTCCGGCACGCCCAGGACCACGACCTGATAGGTGAGAACCCCGTCGAAAACCTGGAGCAGCAGGTTGAAAATAAAATGCGGCCAGACGGCGGGCAGCCAGGCGCTCATAATCACGCTTTACCTGGCGGCGATCGAAGCGTCAATCCGGGTAAAATCCCAATATCGATTTAAAAATCACCCGATCGGAAGCCGGCGGCGGAAGACCTTTCTCACGAGGGAGCCCTCATCGGCGCGAAGCTGTCCTCCAGCGGGATATATTCGTTGACGTAATGTTTCGCATGGTAGATCGTCTCGGCTTTTTCCACGACCAGCGCGAGGCCCAGGAAAAAGGCCAGCGCCCAGTCGCCGGCGGGGATTCCCCCGTTTATCCATTCGACCAGCGCGGCGAAGACCGCGAATAAAAGCACGCCCTCCGCGAGCGCGTCGCCGACGCCCAGGAGCGGATGGCCGGTATAAAAATATCCCCCGCCCGGATACAGGATGGAGAGCCGCACCGCGCGCTCGCCGTCCTTGAACTGCAAGTGGCAGCTCGGGCACTTGAACTTTCCTTTCAGGAGCCTGGCCTGGCAGCGCGGGCAGAGGTGGTGTCTCTCACCGGCTTCCGACGGCGCCCCCTGCCTGGGCGGAGAGGGCAGGATCGCTTTCAGCTTCTTGTATTCGGCCGGCGGGATGTAGTGGAAGCGCTCCACCTTGCCGCTCCTGTAGGTCAGCTTGAGCGTCCGGCTGAGAAACGCGCCGAGCTTGATGTCGGCGATGTCGCCGTAGAGAATTTGCGCGGCCGATCTTCTCGGCGCGAAGTTCGTCCTGGTCGGAAAATGCAAAATCCTCTGGTTCGTGACGACCAGGACGCACCGCTTGAGGTAATAAATAATCCAGCCGGTGGTCATCTGCTCGAACCAGGACATCGGCGAGCACGCCTTGACCACCAGCAGAATCTCCTCGCCCGGCTTCAACAGCTGTTTCAGCGCAGGCGCGAAGTCGCGCAGGACCTTCATCCGGCCCTTCGCCGCCCCCTTGTGGAAGCGGTTCTTGTGGGTCGTGAAAAGCACGTCCCGGTTGACCGGCAAGCCGAGCGTATCGATCTGAAAGTCGTCCGGCATGGGTTGCCTCCCATGAAGCCGTGACCAATCGGCCCCATTGGCGATGATTCCTAATATGCCGAGGTGCGGCCTGTCAAGGGAAAATAGGCTAACCGACCAGCGGCGCGAGCTCGATGTGCGTCGTTTTATAACCGCGCAGGCGATGCGCCAGCGGGACGAGGACGCCGTGGATCACGGGATATTTCCGCGCGAGCGCCCGGCTCGCCTTCGCCGCCTCGGCGCCATCGAGCACCCGCGCGCGGGCGCGAATCGCCGGGCCGGTCGGCTTGCCGCGGAAGTTCGACGGTCGGACTTCCACGACCGGGTTGTTGCGGATGCGCTTCAGCTTCCACGCCCGGTCGAAGGTGCGGACGAAGGCGCGGTCGCCGTCGACGGCGATGTTCACCGGGGTCCCGACCGGCGCGCCGTCGCGGCGGTAGGTCGTGAGTAAAACGGTCTTCTGGCCGACGAAGGGCCGGAGGGCCGCGGCGGCGGCGGTGTCCATGATCAGTTCTTACCCGGAGCGGGGGAGCGCGGCAAGCGGGATGGGACGCCCGGCGACCCCGGCCGGATTGACGGGCGGAGGACTAATTTGATACCACGTCCTTGCGTCGAGAGTGGGGCCGCCCGAGAGATTTTTGGACCGTAATAGGTGCCACATGAAAAGATTCCTATCGCCGATCGCCCCGGCGGCCGTCTTCGGGCTGTTGATCTTGCTCGCCGCCGCTCCGGCCGCGGCGCAAAAGGCCGCGCCCGCGATCCGCGTCGGGCTCCCCGGCATCAGCGGCAGCAACGCCTATCCTTACGTGAGCAAGCAGCTCGGCCTCTTCGCCAAATACAACGTCGAGGTGGACGTCGTGGTCTTCCAGGCCGGCATCCAGGTGGTCCAGGCGATGCTGGCGGGGG
>DASWFA010000188.1:0-5626 GCA_036394475.1 Binatia bacterium | reverse complement strand
CTCGGTCCCCGCGGCGGGCCCCGGCTTGGTCATGACCACTTTCATGCCGTAGTCGGTCTCGACGAAATCGAAGTCCGGCATCTCCGTGTAGCTGAAAAACTGGTCGCCCCAGGACTGCTCGCCGTAGCCGGTGTGGCGGTGGAGAATGCAGATGTGGCAGGGGTCGGCGGAATTTTCGAAGAAGTTGAACCAGTTGTAGTCGTTGTGGCGCACCGGCTCGATCTGCCTCTGCCCGCCGCGCTCGGCCAGGCAGGAATAGCGCGGCAGCGGCGGCGGCTCCGCCTGGTCGGGCCCGAGGTAGGCGAAGATGAGCCCGCCCTGCTCGCGCACGGCATAGGACAGGTGCTTGACCTTGCGGCAAAAGACGCTGTCCTTCGGCTCGGCCGGCTGCTCCAGGCATTGGCCGGAAACGTCGAAGAGCCAGCCGTGGTAGGGGCAGCGGATGCCGCGCTCTTCGACGTCGCCGTATTCCAGCGAGGTGCCGCGGTGCGGGCAGTGCTCGCCGACCAGCCCCAGGCGGCCCTCGAGGTCGCGAAACAGCACCAGCTCTTCGCCGAGTACTTTGATCGCCTTGGGAATGTCCTTGACTTCGTCAACCGCCGCGACCGCGAGCCAGTACCGCCTCAGCCACTCGCCCGCGGGCGTGCCGGGGCCGACGCGCGGGATGTCGGCCAGCGCGACCTGTTTGGTTTTTTTCTTGCCGTTGGACTTCATGGACGCATCCCGCTCGACCGGAATCAGCCGCGGAAGCCGTATTCCTTCCAGCGCTTGAGGACCGCCCCTCTGGTCTCGTCCGTCGGCGCCGCGACCGAGCCGCGGAAGCCCTCTTTGATCGTCGCGTCCATCATGAGCTTGGAGGTGACGCCGTCCTTGGTGGCGGAGGGCTCCAGGCTGCTCGTGATGCCGCGCGGGATCACGTACATGTCGGTCGCCGGCTGGAAGCGGGTCGTGAGCGCCCACAGGACTTCGTTGGGATCGTAGACGTTGATGTCCTCGTCGACGATGATGACGTGCTTCCACTTGCCGCTGCGGGTGTAGAGCGAGGCCGCGAGCAGGTTGTTCATGAGCCCCGGCCGCATCAGCCGTTTTTCCACCTGCAGCACGAGCACGATCGAAACGCCCCACGGCGGCGCATAGGCCATCTTGAGCACCGGATAGGTCGGCTTCAGCTCCTGGTAGGCGGCGACCCCGTAGGTGAGCGCGTCGATGTAGAGGTGCTCGTGCGGCGGCTTGCCGAGCCAGATGTTGTGATAGATGGGGTCTTTGCGGTGCGTGATCGCCTTGATCGTCATGATGCGCTCGTTCGGCACCGCCTGCGTCGTGTAGCCGCAGAATTCCCCGAACGGCCCTTCCATGCCGGTGCGGGCGGGAATCTCGAGCTCGCCTTCGAGGACGATCTCGGTCAGCGCCGGCACTTCGAGATCGACCGTGCGGCATTTCACCACGTCGACCGGCTCGCCGACGAGCCCGCCGGCGATGTCGATCTCGTAGACGCCGATGCGCGGCTCGAACTGCGACGAGACGTAAACCGCGGGCGGCACGCCGAGGCAGACCGCGACCTGGAACTTCTTCTGGCCGCGCTTCTCGGCGTTTTTCATGAAGTCGTAGCCGTCGTGGCCCGGCGTGAGCCGCAGGTTCACTTCGTTCTTGCCGATGAGCATCATCCGGTAGATGCCCATGTTCATGCCGTACTCGGGGTCCTTGATGATGACGTGGCCGGCGGTGATGTAAGGCGCGCCGTCGTTCGGGTTGTTGGTGCAGATCGGCAGCTTCTTGAGGTCGACGTCTTTGCCTTCCATGACGACTTCCTGGCACGCGCCTTTTTCCACCAGCCGGGGCGCGATCGGGCGGTTGGCGCGCTTGACCGTCTCGTCGAACATGTTTTCGGGCGACATGCCGAGCGCCATCGCGACCCGCTTCTCGCCGAACAGGAGCTGGCCGACCACCGGGATCGAGGAGCCCTTGACGTTCTCGAACAGCACGGCCGGGCTGCCGGCGCGCTCGTTCAAGATCTTGCAGATCGCCCCGAGCTCGTGCTTGGGATCGACCGGCGCCTTCACCCTCTGCAGCTCCCCGGCCGCTTCCAAAACCGAAAGAAATTGTCTCAAGTCCATCATAAATAAATTCACCCGTGAGTTGACCACCGCAAACATAAGCCGAACTTGAAATCGTGTCAATCTTGAACTATTAAACGGATACTCAAGTTTTACTGGATTATGGAGCTCCGTCAATTAAAGAGCCTTTGCCTGATCGCCCAGTACGGCACCGTGAAGGAAGCCGCCAAGCGGTCCTTCCTCACCTCGTCGGCGGTCTCGCTCCAGATCAAGATGCTGGAGCGCGAGCTGGGAATCAAGGTGTTCGAGCGCGCGGGCAAGCGCCTGGCGCTCACGCCCAAGGGCGAGGCGCTCTATCAGGACGCGCAAAAAATCCTCGACGCCGTGCGCGACGCGGTCGAGCGGACGGTGGCCGACGTGGGCGAGTTCGCGGGCAAGATATCGCTCATCGCGCCGGCCTGTCTGAGAAATTACTACCTGCCGGCGATCGCGCGCTTTCGCGCCGCCTACCCGGCGATCCGGCTGACGATTCTCGCGCGCGGCCACCTCGACGCTCCGTCCACGGTCTATTCGGGCGAGGCCGACATGGCGATGGGGCTGTTCGACAAGCTGCTGCCCGATCTGGAAAAGCTCTCGCTCGTCGCGCCGAAACTGAGGGTCGTCGTGCCGCACGGCCATCCGCTGGCGCTCAAGCGCCGCGTTCTGATGCGCGAGCTGGCCGAGCATCCCCTGGTGCTGCTCCAGCCCTCGATGACGACCCGGATGGTCATCGAGGGCGCGTTCCGCAAGGAAGGCCTGACGTTAAGGATCGGCATGGAGGCGAGCACCTGCGCCGAGATCAAGCGCTACGTGGCGAACCGGATCGGCGTCGGGCTGATCCATAACATCTGCTTCGATCCCGAGGATACCAGCCGCTTCCGCTCCGTCGGCGTGGAGCGGCTCTTCCCTCATCCCGAGGCGCAGCTCATCTTCCGCCGCGCCAAGAAGCTTTCGGCCGGCGAGAGAAAGCTGATCGAATTTTTTCAGATGGTGTCTTAGGCGGATTTTTTGTCGGCGGCGGCGTTCCGAGCGGGAGCGAATCCCGATCGGCGAACAGCGCGCCGCCGGATGCAGGCCGGGGAGGGCCCGACCTGCACCGGCGGCGGGAAAAAACGCGGTTTAGAACCGGCGGCGGCTCAAAAGAGAAAGCCCCACGTCGCCAGGGCGGCCACGGCGCCGGCCAAAGCGGCCCAGCTCGCCGCGTGTTTCCACGCCGCCGCCAGCGCCCGCCTTTTTTTCAGCGCGTCGAAAGGAATCAGCTTCGCCATGCCCCAGCGCGCGATCAGATAGCGCTCGTTGCCGATGAGCCCGACCGCGATCGGGTCCTTTTCGATCTCGTGGGCGCGCCAGACCTCGAATTTCTCGAACCGCGACCCGGCTTTCTCGACCTCTTTTGCCACCTCGTAGGGAATGCCGACGTGCAGGATCGGCGAATAGGTCTCCGCGAGCTTGAGGGCGCCGAGCCGGTCGAACTTGTGCGAGCGAACCGGCAGAAAAAATTTCCAGACCTCCCAATCCTCGGCTGAAATCCGCGGATAGGGCATGGTGGCGGCCTCGCCCCCGCCGATAATCGACTCGTCGTCTCCCCAACGATAGCTCTCGATGTGCATGGCGCGTCTCCTTTCGCGATTTTGCGGTCGACTGTTGTTGCTTATCGCTAAATCGCGGGCAGACAAGGCCCTCGACCCGGGGTTTTTCCCCGATATGGAGCGGGAATTTTACGGAGCGATGTAACGGGGTATTTCTGCTTGGGGCGGGGCGGGCGCGGTTTTGATCGACCGGCTTAACTTTCGTCTTCCGCCGCCATGGCGTCGAAAATCGCGCCGCCGAGGGTCGGAAAGACGTAGTGGGCGGAGCCGAGCTGGGATTTTTTAATCCCGCCGAGCATCGCGGCGGCGGCGATCTGGATGATGTCCTCGGCGTCGGCGCCGATGGCGTGCGCGCCGAGGATTTTGTCGCTCCCGGCGTCGTAGACGACCTTGACCAGACCCTCGGTCTCGTTCCGGACTCCGGCAGCGGGATTGGACGTGAAGGGCGTCCGGCCGGCTTTGACCTGATGTCCGCGCGCCCGCGCCTCTTTTTCCGTGAGGCCGACCTGGCCGATCGCGGGGATCGTGAAGACCGCGCTCGGAAAGACGCTGAAGTCGGTCTTTTTTTCGTTGCCCTTGACCGCGTTGTGCGCCGCGACTTTTCCCTCGTACCAGGCGACCGGCGTGTGCTGGTGCTTTCCCGCCGCGTCACCGGCGGCGTAGACGCGTGGGTTGGTGACGGACTGAAGAAATTCACTGACCTTGACGAAGCCGTGGTCCAGCTCGATCCCGGCGTTTTGCGGCTCCAGGTCGGCCACGGTGGCGGGACGTCCGGTGGCGAGCAGCACCTGGTCGGCGGCGAAGCGCTCCGCTTTGGATTCGATCTCGGCCTCGACCGTTTTGTCTTCGGCGATTTTTATGACTTTGGCGTTGGTGCGGACGGCGATGCCCGCGGCGGCGGCGATCTTCAGCAGCTCGGCGCGAATGTCGCCGTCGAGCGCCGGGGCGATCTCCGGCCCGGCCTGGAGGATCGTGACTTTCGAGCCCGCGCGGGCGAGCGTGAAGCCGAACTCCAGGCCGATGAACCCGCCGCCGATCACGACGAGCCGCGCCGGCTGCGTTTTTAAATGGATCAGCTCGTCGCTCACGATGCCGCGCTCGGCGCCGGGAAAAGAAGGCCGGGCGGGGCGGGAGCCGGTGGCGATGATGATTTTTTCGGCGGCGCGCCTTGTTCCGTCGACTTCGATCTCCCGCTCGCCCACAAACCGCGCCCGGCCCCGGATGACCGCGATGCCGAGCTTGTCGAGGCCCTCTTCCTTGCCCTTGGACCAGCTCTCGACCAGGCGGTCTTTGCGCGCGATGACCGACGGCCAGTCGAAGGCGATGTTTTCGACCCCCTTGAGGCCCAGGGCGGCGCCCCGGCGCGCGCGCCAGTAAAGCTCGGCGGTGCTCACGAGCACCTTTTTGGGGATTCAGCCGCGCGCGAGGCAGGTGCCGGCGAAGCTCTCCTCCTCGACGATTGCCACGCGCCTGGACAGGCCGGCCGCCGTTTTGGCCGCGTTGACACCCGCCGTGCCGCCGCCGATCACGATGAGATCGTAGTCCATAGAAGTTCCTTATAAATTCCTTTTGGCGGAAGCTCAATCGTTCCGTGGCATATGGTAGGTGACGGAGCCCGCTTTTTCCGCGCGGAGCGACGCCTCCATCGCCGTATCGATGATCGGATGGGCCGGATCGCGCTGCACGTTCATCGGATCTTGATTCGCTTTCATCCTCTCGATCTCGCGCATGAGCATCTGGCGGAACATCACCACGCCGTGATCGGAGGTCGCGAGCCGCTCGCGCGTCCGGTCGGCGATCGGCCCCTGCGTCTCCCAGGCCATGAAGTCCTGGCCGTCGACTTCGGTCATGGTGAATTTGGCGAGCGGATGAACGCCGTCCGCCGGAATCTTGAACGGCTTCCTGTAATCGACGGGGACTTCGTCGCCGGCGGGTTTTTCCCCC
>DASWFA010000187.1:0-1787 GCA_036394475.1 Binatia bacterium | reverse complement strand
TCCTTCGCTGGGATTGCCTCCCCATGCCCTCGACTGAGCAAAAACCCCGCGTCGCCATCGTCTGCGACACGGTCCCCTATCCGGTGCGCTCGGGAGACAACAAGCGGCTCTCGGAAATGATCGACGTCCTGCGCGACCAGGGATGCTCCGTCCACCTGGTCCTGACCGCGCTGGTTGACCGCGCCGCCCGCAAAGCCTGCGAGAAGCGGGTGGATGCGGTGCATATTTACCAGCCGGCTGACCTCAAGACCCGGCTAAGAAATTTGCTCCGGCGCGCGGTCCGGCTGGTCGACAGATTGGGCAAAAGAATCGGCGTCCCGCCGGCCGAAGAGATCGCCGGCCGCCTGCTGGGACGGCGCATCACGCCCTTGATCCTGGATTATTGGCAGCGTTACCCGAAGGGTTTGAGCCGGTATTTAGGCGAACTAGCCGAGCGACGCGGTCTTAAAGCTGTCATTGTCGAATTCATCTGGCTCTACCCCGCCATCGACGATCTCCCCACCGGCATCGCGCGCATTCTCGATACCCACGACATTCAACACAAGAGAATCGAGGATTTTGCCGCGCGCGGAATGCGTTTCCCCTTGGAGATAACGCGCGGCGAAGAGGCCCGCATATTCAACCGGTTCGACGCCGTCATCGCGATACAAGAACAGGAGGCCTCTCTCATCCGAGAAATGTGCCCGGACTTGCGGGTACTGACAATAGGAACCACCTGCGCCGATTTTTGGCGCATCTCCGAGGCCGCGCTGCCGGGGCGAATCCTTTATGTGGGAGGCTATAACGGGGCCAATATCGACGGGCTCGGCCGTTTTCTCAAAAATTGCTGGCCGGAAATCATCAGCGCTTGCCCGCATGCCCGGTTAAACGTCGGCGGCTACATCTACCGGGCTTTTCCTGCCGAGGAATTTCCCCAAGTAAAGTTTCTCGGCCACGTAACGGATATAGAATCTCAATATGCGGAAGCGGAGATCATCGTGAACCCCGCCTGGATTGGGACCGGCTTGAAGATCAAAACCGTGGAAGCGCTCGCGGCCGGGAAGCCCCTGGTCACCACCCCCAAAGGCGTCGAGGGCATGCCGGCGGAAGTGGAAAAGGCCTGCGTTGTCGCGCCGGCCGAAAAAGATTTCTCCGCTGGAGTCGTCCGTCTTTTGACCGACCCGGCGCTGCGAGCGAAGACTGCCGCAGCGGCCTCGGTTTTCGCCTCCACCCATCTCACGCCTGAGAGCACATACGGCGAATTACTCGATTTACTGCACAAGTGAAAATCCTCGTTCTAACCAAGCGCCAGTACATGGGCAGGGACCTGCTGGACGACCGGTTCGGCCGTTTCCGGGAGCTGCCCCTGGAGCTTGCCAAGCTGGGTCATGAAGTCAGGGGAATCTGCCTCAGCTATCGGCCGAGGCCGGCCGGGTGGCTCACCGATCCCGCTCCCGAGGCAAAGGCCGCCGTTTCCTGGCTCGGGGTCAATCTCGCCGGGGCGGTTCACTATTGGGTCCAGGTAAAAAAATCGATGGAGGAGTTCCGTCCCGACGTCGTCTGGGCCTGCTCGGACGCTTTTCATGTCGTCTTCGGCGTCTGGCTCGCGCGGCGCTATGGAGTGCCCTGCGTCGCCGACCTCTACGATAACTTCGCGGCCTTTGCCGCGACCCGGTGGACCGGCGCGCTGCCTTTGTTCGAGCGCGCGCTCGGCCGCGCCGCCGGCGTCACCTGTTTCAGCCGGCTCATGGCGGTGCGCGTCGAGCAAAAATACCGGCCGGCGGGCGGCGTCGAGATCATCGAGAGCG
>DASWFA010000186.1:0-5870 GCA_036394475.1 Binatia bacterium | reverse complement strand
ATTTCCCTCGAGGCCGATCTTTCCCTGAGCTCGAATCGCCTGTGCGCCGCGCTGCAATGCCAGACCGTCCACGTCCGCCGTCTTGCCGCGCACGACCACGCGCGCCGGCCCGGGATTGCGCCAGACGCCGCCCGCCAGCTGGAGCGACAGCTCTTGCACCAGCGCCTCGACGCGCTCGGGAAAATAGCTCACCTCGGCCTTCAGCCGATGGCTGCGCCGCTCGCGGTCTTCCGCCGCGAGGTCCACCTGCGCGAGCGTCGGCGCTTTGCCCTTGAGGCCGACGCTCAGCTCCAGGGCGCGAAAGGGGACGCCGACTTCGGCGCCGGTCGCGGCGGCGCGGACCTGCCCCGCCATTTTGGCCCCGCCGACATCGCTCAACGTCCAGCGGACACTGCCGGACTGGAGGGAATTGCCCGCCACGCTCGCGTTCGCGAGCTCGGCCTTGCCTTCCAGGCGCGGACTGGCGAGCGCGCCGGCCGCCGTCCCATCCACGTCGACGCGGCCGCTCCCTTGAACTCCGGCCAGCGCCAGCCACGGACGGATTTCTTTCGCGCGCACGGTATAGGTCAATTGGCTCGCCGGGCTCGTTTCGACCAGCCCGATCCGGCCGCGCGCCGCGAGCGTCGCGTCCTCGGAGCGGAGCCGGAGCGCGTCGATAACCAGCGCGCCGCCCCGGAGCTTTAGCGCCGCTTCTCCCTCGGCGCGCGGGACCGCGCCCAGCCGCGACGGCAGGAGCGTCGCCCCGGCCTCGGCTTCGGCCGTCCGGGCGTCTCTGCCGCGCCCCTTCAGCCGGACGTCCGCGCTCACGCGCGCGACGGCCGGAGCGGCGGCGCCGTCGGCCGCGGTCTTTTGCAAATCGAAATCGCGCGCCGCGAGCGCGAGCTCGTAGGACCACGGACCGGCGAAGTCGACCTGTCCCTGCAATCGCGCGCCGCCGGGCCGGCCCTTCGCATCGGCTTGCAGCGCAAGCCGCCGGTCTTTCAAATTGCCGGAAAGACGCGCCAGCCCGAGCCGCCAGCCCTCTATTTTTAAATCGGCGACCTCGGCCGCGGCCGTGGCCTGAAGATTTTTGAGCCCGCCGCCGAGAGAGACGCGCCCCGTGACCGCGCCGCCGCTCCGGCCGAGCGCGAAGATTTTGTCCAGCACGACGCGCTCCGCCTCCACATCGCCTTGGAGGCGCGGCTCGCCCCGGCTCCAATCGACGACGAGGGAAGTCTTCACTCTGCCGTCCGCCGCCGCGAGCGCGCCGGCGATCTTCGTGGCCGAGCGCGGCCCCTCGGCGCTGAGCGAGCCGGAGAAATCCTGGCTGAGCGGCAGCGCGGGCAGAAATATTCGGATCTCCTCCGCCGCGACTTTTTTAAGCTCGAGCCGCAGGCTCGTTACCGGCGCGGCGAAATCCTTGACCGTGCCCGCAAGCTCGATTTGTGATTTCTCGGTCCGGACGGCCAGGCGGCGCAGCTCGACCGCGGGAGCGGCGTGGCTGCCGTCGTAGGATAAAGCGCCCTCCCAGCGCGAGTCGGGGAATCCCCCGGCGTGGAGGAGAAAATCGAGCCCGGCGAGGTCGGCCTCGGCGCCGCTGGGGAGCAGCGCGGCGCTGCCGTCCAGGATGATCCGGTCGATCCGCGCCTCGCGCCCGTCGGCGCGCCGCGCGTCGATCCGGCCGCCGTCGATCCTGATCCGGTCGAGGAAGACGCTGACGGAGCGCGTCCGGGGCTCGTCCGGCTTTTTTTTCTTTACAAGCGAGGCGAGGTTCCACTCGCCCCGCGCGTCTTGCAGCGCCCGGATCACCGGCTGCCGGACGGCTATTTCCGCCACATGAAGCCGGCGGGAGAATAAAAAAGCGAGCGCCTGCCGCAGCAGGCTGATCCGGATCGTTACCACGGGCGCGGCGAGGACCTCCCGGCCGTTTTGCCTGACCGACAGGCCGCGGATCCGGACCGAGCGCCAGATCGAGCCGTCGAGGCCGTCGAAGGCGACCTCGCCGTCGATCGACTCGCCGAGCGCCGCCAGCGCGCGCGCGCCGAGCAGCGAGCGGAACGATTCGGTCCGGCTGTAGAGCCAGGCCGCGGTCAGTCCGACGACGACCAGCGCGGCCGCGGCCGCGCCGAGCCAGAAAAGCGCGCGAAGTATCCTGTGCCGCATAAAATCCCGGGTCGCATTTCCGCGCCTTAAAAAGTCTGCCCGATGTCGAAAAAAATCTGCCACGGCCGGTCCCGCCTGCCGCGCTGGAAGGGGAAGCCGAAGTCGAGGCGCAGCGGGCCGATCGGCGTCCCGTAGCGGAAGCCGAAGCCGGCGGCGAACTTCAAATCTCTCACGGGAGGGTCGAAGGAGCGGAGCGAGACCTGGCCGAAGTCGAGGAAGAGGACGCCGCCCAGCTGCTTCCACAACTGCTGCTGCCGGAGCTCCACCGAACCCTCGAACAGGCTCCGGCCGCCGACCGGCTTATGGGCGGGCGACATCGGCCCGAGGCCGCGGCGCTCGTAGCCCCGCACGCTGTCGGCGCCGCCGGCGAAGAAGCGCTCGAAGATCGGCACCTCGCGGCTGCCGTCGAGGGTGTCGGCGAAGCCGAGCTTCAGCCGGGAGGCGAGCACCGTCTTTTCCGCCAGCGGATAGTACCACCGGCTCTCGCCCAGGAGCTTGACGAAATCGTAGCTGCCGCCCCAGACCGTCCCGGCCTCTTCCACCAGCAGCGAATAGAGCGCCCCGGTCGTCGGGTTGGCGCGGTCGTCGGTCGTGTTCCACACCGAGCCCAGGGAAACCGCCGAGAGCCAGCCCTTGCGGTCGAAAGGCTTCAGCACGTCGAACGTCGACTTCGACAGGTGGCTCAGCTGATCGTACTCGACGCGGTAGCCGACGAAGGCCGAAAGCCGGTCGGAGAATTTCCGCTCGAAGCGGGGCTGGAAGCGGGTGAGGTTGAGCTTATACCCCGGCTCGTCGAACTGGCGCGGCCCCAGGAGCGCGGTGAAGCGGTTGTTCTGCCCCAGGAAGTGCGGCTGCACGAAGCGCGCGTCGAGCTCGCGCGCGATGAACGAGACCTTGAGGCCGACCTCGAGCTGGCGCGCGCCGCCGAGGAAGTTGTTGTCGCGCCAGCGCGCCTGGCCGCGCAGCTTGTCCTCGGTGCCGTAGCCGACGCCGATTTTTATCTCGTGCGGCGGCTTCTCCCGGAGCCGCGCCGCCACGGGGACGACGTTCGTCTCCCCGGCCGCGAGCTGGGGCTCGATGTCGATCTCGCCGAACAGGTCGAGCTGGAGCAGGTTCCGCCGCGTGTCGCGCAGCGCCTTGCCGGAAAACCGGTCGCCCGGCTTGTAGGCGAGCTCGCGCTCGACCACGTCCGGCGTGACGTCTTTCAGCCCTTCGATTTTGGTTGGGCCGAAGAAAGTCTCGGGTCCGGCGTGGACGGAATAGAAGACGTCGGCCCGGCGCTCGTCGGGCAAGACCTCGGCCCGGCGCCCGACCTCGACGCGGGCGCGCCCCTGGTCGTAGAAAAACTCCTTGATGGCGGCCGCCGTCTGCTGGTAGGCGTCCTCGGCGAATACTTTGCCCTCCTTCAGGGGAAACTTCGCGCGCTCCCGGTCGAGCGCCGCCCTCAATTCCGGATGGTCGTCGATGTCGATCGCGATCCGCCCCACCAGCACCGGCGGATTTTCGTTAATAAGGATCGTCGCGGACACGAGGTTGCGGTCGTCGTCGGTCGCCAGGTCGTGCGCGACCTTGGCTTCGTAAAAACCCCTGGCCTGGTAAAATCGCTCGATCCGCTGCAAGTCCGACGCGAAAACCTCCGGGTCGAAGCGCGGCCGCTCGCGCCAGGGCGCGTACCAGGGGCGCGTTTTGGTCGAGAGGATCTCCTCCAGCTCCGAGGCGAAAAAATGTTTGTTGCCCTTTAAGGTCAAGTCCTTCACCAGCCATTCGCGGGAAGTGTCCAGGGCTTCGAGCGGGATGGCGCGCGCCGTGGGAGAGGTCAGAAGAAGCAGCAGGGGAAAGAGAAGAAGAAGAGGAGGTTTTCCCACGCCCTCAACATAACAGCCGTCGGGGCGCCGTCAATATGGGGAAGAAACGGAGGCGTTTCACGGGGCCGGACGATAAGCGCCCTTGCCCGCGCGGGGCCTACGCTTCGCGGAACGGACGCCCCTGATAGAGCGTCGACAGGTCGTCGGCGGCCCCTTGTCCCGGCGCGCGCGCGTCGGTCTTCATCTGCCGGACGCCCTCGTCGACGTTGGTGTCGATCATGGCGTGATTCGGATCGCGGAAGACCCCGATCGGGTCCTCGCCCTTTTTGACTTTTGCGATCTCCCGCAGCGTGAGCTCGCGCAGCATCGTCACGCCGCGGTCCGAGGTCGCCAGGCGCTCGCGCGAGCGGTCGGCCATCGGTCCCTGCGTCTCCCAGGCCATGTGGTCCTGCGGAATGATGTGCTGCAAGGTGTAGCGCGTGTTCGGGTGGATCTCGTCGGGCGGGTCCTTGTAGGGCTCGGTGTACTTGACCGGCGGATCGAAGGCCTCGGCCGGCTCGCTGCCGTCCTCGGTGGGGAAGAACAGCACGTGGATGTGCAGCGTGTGCTCGTCGTCGATCGGCGTGCGGAACTGCGAGCTCGGCCCCTGGCGCAGGATGGCGGGAAAGAGGAGCGGGTGCTCGTCGGTGACGCCGTTGGCGTAGGTGCGCTTTTTCATGATGCCGTGCTCGGTGAGATGGAACTCGACGTGGGCCACGTCGTCGGTGAAGCCGCGCGTCGTGCTCGCCGGCGTCCGCTCGCCCCGCCCGTAGAATTCCTGATGCAGGATTTGCAGGTGCGCCGGGTCGACGGAATTTTCCATCGCCTGAAACCAGTTGCAGTCGAGCCGCGGGTGAACGATGATTTTCCGGCGGCCGTCCCGGCGAAACAGCGTGTCATAGTGGGGCAGCACCGGCGCGGGGGCCGGACCCATGTACGCCCAGACCAGATTGAGATGTTCCTGCGCCCGGTAGGCCGGATGCTTTACGGTCTGGTGGAATTTGCTCTCCGCGGGCTCGGCCGGGCACTCGAGGCAATTGCCCTCGACGTCGTAGAGCCAGCCGTGGTAGGCGCAGGCGATGCCGCGCTCTTCCACTCTGCCGTAGGAGAGGGAAGCGCCGCGATGGGAGCAGTGATCGGCGAGCAGGCCGAGCCGGCCGCTCTTGGCGCGGAACAGGACCAGGTCTTCGCCGAGCATGCGCACGAGCTTGGTGGGCTGCTCTGCGGTGATCTCTTTGGCGACCGCGATCGGGTGCCAGTAGCGCCGCAAGAGCTCGCCGCCGGGCGTCCCGGGGCCGACCCGCATCAGAATCTCGCTCTCTTCCTTCGACAGCATACGGCACCTCCGCTCGGCCCGCGCGATCCAATCGATTCGGGCGATCTATCCGCTGACTCGATTATCGCCGATATGCGCCCGCTTTTTCAAGCCCCGGGGACCGGCGTCCGGTCCGGCTTTACGCCGGCCGGGCCGGGGAAAAATCGATATCGATATTTTCCTCGCGCTGGATCTCGGCGAAGCGCTCTCTCAGCCGGACGAGGTCGGTTCCGGCGGGCACCGAGACGGCGGCCTCCAGACGGAAGATCGGCGCGCCGCTGTCCGGCGCCGCGTAGGTCTTCGTCTCCATCGACTCGATGTTGATGCCCATCCCGCTCAGCACCCGGCTCAGCCGGTGCACGATGCCGGGATGGTCCATGCACGAGGCGGTGAGCCGGTAGGGCGGGAGCGCGTCGGCCGCGCGGCGCGCCGCGGGCGTCTTGACCGCGAACGTGAGCCCGGTCTCGGCTTCCAGCTCGCGGCAGGCGCCGGCGACTTGGACCAGATCGCCGCCCGCGCCGGTGATGAGGATGATCACGGCGAATTCGCCGCAAAACACCGCCATTTTG
>DASWFA010000185.1:0-7385 GCA_036394475.1 Binatia bacterium | reverse complement strand
CGTACCTCGGCGGGAGCCCGCACGCGCCGGACATGGCGGTGCTGACGCCGATCTTTTACCGCGGCGAATGGGTCGGCTTCGCCGCCGACATGGCGCACAAGAGCGACATCGGCGGCACCGTCCCCGGCAGCGGCTCCGGCCAGGCGCGCGAGATTTATCAAGAGGGACTCCACCTGCCGCCGGTGAAATTCGCCGAGCGCCGCCGGACGGTCGAGGAGATCGAGGCCGTGATCGCCGCCAACAGCCGCACGCCGGGGCTCGTGATCGGCGACATCCGCGGCCAGGTCGGGGCGAACCGCCTGGGCGAGCGGAGGCTCGCCGAGCTGATGGAGCGCTACGGCAAGGAGACGATCCTCGAAGCCACGGCGCTCCTCGCCGCTTACACGGAAGCGCGGGTGAAGCAGGCGCTCGCCTCGTGGCCCGACGGCGAGTCCGAGGGCGAGAGCGCCGTCGACCACGACGGCGTCGATTTGGACCGCCCGATCCGCATCCACGTCAAAGTCGAAAAGCGGGGCGACGCGGTCCATTTCGATTTCACCCGGTCGGGCGATCAGACGCGCGGCCCGGCCAACATCCGCCCTCCGCTGGTGCGGGCCTGCTGCGCCTACGCCCTCGTCGCGCTCGTCGATCCGTTCCTGCCGGTGAACCGGGGGCTCGCCGCGGCGAGCCGGACGACTTTCCGACCGGGCAGCGTCCTCGATCCCATCTTTCCCGGCGCGGTCAACACCTACATGCCCA
The DNA here is from genome assembly GCA_036394475.1 of Binatia bacterium. Taxonomy (GTDB): domain Bacteria; phylum Desulfobacterota; class Binatia; order UBA9968; family UBA9968; genus JAJPJQ01. The sequence goes on along the minus strand of DASWFA010000185.1, from coordinate 6,647 downwards.
CCGCGCTCGCCGTGGTGGAGGCGCTTTTCCGGGCGCTCGCCCGCTTCGTCCCGGAGAAGATCGTTGCCGCGAGCTCCGGCAGCGCGGCGATGGTGCTCGGCGGCCGGAGCGCCGACGGCGCCAGGGGCTACGTTCATTACGAGATCTTCAGCGGCGGCACCGGCGCCAGATCGGGAAAGGACGGCGTCGCGGCCATGGCGTTTCACCTGAGCAACTGCCGCACCGCGCCCGTGGAGATCATCGAGTCGGAATTCCCCGCCCGCGTCGAGCGGTTCGAGCTGCTGCCGGACTCCGGCGGCGCGGGCAAATTCCGCGGCGGCCTGGGCTTTGTCCGGGAATGCCGGATTCTCGCCGAGGAGGTCCGCTTCTCGATGCGGACCGACAAGCACCTGCTCGCTCCCGTGGGCGTCGGGGGGGGAATGGACGGGAAGACCGGCGCCTGCGTCGTCAATCCCGGCGCCGCGGACGAAAAGCGGCTCCCCTCCCGCTTCGGCGATTATATCCTGAAGCGGGGCGACTTGCTCCGCATCGAGCGGCCCGGCGGCGGCGGCCTGGGGAGCCCGACCGAGCGCCCCGTGGAGCGGGTGATCGAAGACGTCCGCCAGGGGTATGTCTCCGCCGCGAGCGCCGGGCGGGACTACGGGGCGGCGCTCGTCCTGGAGAACGGCGCATGGAGAGAAGACCGGGAATCGACCCGAAACCTGCGAGAAAAGCAAAAAAAAGCTGGTAAAAAAAGCGTTCCTTTGCTATAAGCTCAGGCTAGTTAATCCCTTACTCCAAGGAGGAGAAAAATGGCGAAACGCAAACCGAATGCTGCATTTATGAAACCGGTGCAGCCGTCCGCGGCATTGGCAGAGGTGGTCGGGAGCAAGGCTCTTCCGCGCACCGAGGTAACCAAGAAGCTCTGGGCCTACATCAAGCGCAAAGGGCTGCAAGACAAGAAGAAGCGGACGATGATCAACGCCGACGACGCCTTGAAGCCGGTCTTCGGCGGCAAGAAGCAAGTCACGATGTTCGAGATGACCAAGCTGGTCAGTCGTCATCTGAAGTAGCAGAACTCTTCCCTCACGTCTTTTGCGAGCGGCCAGGGCAAAGAGTAGTAATTTTGCCCTGGCTTAACTCGTCCAAATTCCAGCCCGCGAACGGTAACAACCGGGTCATTTGGCGTAGCAGGCTCTCCGTCCGTTCACCCTGAGCGAAGTCGAAGGGGCAATACGTCGAGCGAGACGGGACTCGCGCAGCCAACGTAACGCCCGCCTGCGGGTGTCTTGCAGGGCCGATGCGTCAGCCGAGGACATTCAAGCGTAAGTTTTTGGGCGGGCGTGGCACAGGCCCATCGCATCGGCCCGTAGAGATGCCTGCAGGCGGGCTATGGCAGGTGGGCCTTTTTCACCGGCCTGAGCGGAAGATCTGATCGAACTGCTTGACCAGGCTGTCGTACTTGGGCCCCCACTGCTCCGCCGAGAGGACGTGGACCTTGCCGACTTTCTTGCCGCCGAAGTTCCACTCCATGTCTTTCCGCGCCGCCAGCCGGTTCTGCCCGGCGAAGATCTGCTGGACCTCGCGCGAGAACAGGAAATCGACCAGCAGCGCGGCCGCGTGGGGATGCGGCGCCCGCTTGAGAATCCAGATGCCGCTCGGCTCTTTCAAGACCATCGGGTCGGGCACGGCGTAGTCGACCGGCACGCCTTTTTCCTTGAAACTCTGCATCTGGTAGTTGTAGCCGTCGACGATGAGCTTGAACTCTCCGGCCGCCATGAGCTGCGTGAGCAGCGTGTGGCCGCGCTGGAGCCGCACCCCCTGCCGGGCCACGGCGCGGGCGAACTCGAGCCCGCTCTTCTCGCCCATGATGTCCTGCACGCCGGCGAGCCAGTCGTAGGCCTCGTAGTCCATCGCCATCTGGTTTTTCCACGCGGGGCCGAGCAAATCCCGGTACGCGACCGGCGCCTGGCCGGGCGGCACCAGCTTGGTGTTGTAGCCCGGCACCAGGCCGTAAGTGTAGGTGCCGAGGAAGGCGCCGCCGGCGTCCATGAAGCCGTCGCGGAGATCCTTCCGAACCGGCGTCAGGTTCCTCGCCACCATTCCCGCCTTCATGAGCGTGTCGTGAAAATTCCCGCGCCCGGCGATCATGTCGGCCCGGTCGGCGCCCGCCTTGCGCTCGGTCAGAGCGCGGCCGACGACGTTGGTGCCGCCGCCCCGCGTGTAGCGAACGTCGAGGAAGGGATATTTTTTCCGGAACAGGTCGAGGATCTCCTTCACGTCCGCGGCCTGCTGCGAGCCGTACCAGTCGAGCCCGCCTTCGCCGCGCGCGCCGGCGGCGAGCGCGGCCTCCCGCTCTCTCGCGGGGAGCGCGTTGACGCGCGCCAGCATCGCCTCGGCGTCGGCCTGGGCGTAGCCGTTTCCCGCAAGGGAGACGAGCAGCAGGAGAGCGGCGAGAAAGCGTCCGGGGGATACTTTCATCTCTCTTTCCTGTTTCCCAAGAAGAGCGCGCGCATTTCATTGGTCGCCGGCTCGTATTCGCGCGCGAGCGCCGGATCGCTGGCGAAAAGGCGCATCCCCTTGGCTTCCTTGAGAACTTGCGGCTCCACGTCCGAGCGGCTGGGAATTCGTCCCTGCGCGCTCAACATTCTCTGTCCCTCTTTCGACAGGAGAAAGTTCATGAAGAGCCTGGCCCCGTTCGGGTGCGGCGCGTGGCGCGCCAGCGCCACCGGATGCAGATAGGTGATGACCGGCTCGACCAGCACCCACTGAACCGGCGCTCCTTTCTCCTTCTCGCGCGCCAGAATATGGCCGTAGGTGTTCGTCACCGCGTGGAACTCGCCGGCGGCGAGAAGCTGCGCCAGGAGATTATGCGCCTCGTGATAACCCGGACGCTGGGCCGCCAACCGGCGCATGAAGTCGATCCCCTGCTCCCGGCCTCTCAGCTTCAGCATATTCACGAACCACTCGACGTCCCGGAGGTTGAAGCCGATCTTGCCGGACCATTTGGGAAGCAGAAGATCCTCGTAGCGCTTGGGCGCCTCGCCGGGCGAAACCAGCTTGGTGTTGTAGCCCATCGAGAGATAGAGCGAGTGCAGGTTGGTCCATTGCCCGTCGGCGTCGAGAAAGCCCTTGATAAACGCCGCCGGCTCTTCGACGGCGAATTTCGCCGTCAGTCCTTTCTCTTTGATCGATTGGAGCTGGAATCCGGCCGACGAAAACACATCCACGGCATGGCGGCCGGCCTGGGCCTCGGTGACGATGCGTTGCAGCACGCGCTCGCTCGTGCCGCGATAAAATTCGACCCGGAGAGGCGGATATATTTTCTGAAAGGCGTCGCGAAAGGCGACGATCTGCTCGTTGTTGAGCGAGCTGTAGAAAACCACCTCGCCCTCGCGCTTCGCCGACTCTTCGACGGAGGCGGCGCGGGCGCCGGAAAAAAAGGCGAGCGCGACGAGGACGGCGAGGAGCGATCTCATGGCGCCACGTCGAATATCTCCGTTGACGGCGGTTGTCAACGAGCGGGGCCCGGGATTTTCGGAGCTTATCTCTGCTGGAGCGCGTCGAAGAGGTGGAGCTGACGGGTGTGCCCCTCGTCCTCGAAGTGGACGGGATAGTCGCCGCTGAAGCAGGCGTCGCAAAAGCCGTCTTTCCGGCCGTTCAGAAACGAGAACAGCCCCTCGGGGCTCAGGTAGGCGAGCGTGTCGGCCTCGATGAACCGGCGGATCTCCTCGACCGTGCTGCTGGAGGCGATCAGCTCGGAGCGCGTCGGGGTGTCGATCCCGTAGTAGCAGGGGCTGATCGTCGGCGGCGAGCTGATGCGCATGTGCACTTCCTTGGCGCCCGCGTCGCGCAGCATGCGGATGATCTTCCGGCTCGTGGTCCCGCGCACGATCGAATCGTCCACCACCACCACGCGCTTGCCCTCCAGCACCTCGCGCTGGGCGTTGAGCTTGATCTTGACGCCGAAGTGGCGGATCGACTGCTGCGGCTCGATGAAGGTGCGCCCGACGTAGTGGTTGCGGATCAGCCCAAACTCCAGCGGGATGTGCGCCTGCTCGGCGTAGCCGATCGCCGCCGGCACGCCCGAGTCCGGCACCGGCGTCACCAGGTCGGCCTCGATGCCGCTTTCCCGCGCCAGCTGGCGCCCGAGCTCTTTGCGCACCTGGTAAACGTTGTGGCCGAAGAGATTGCTGTCGGGGCGCGAAAAATAAATGTACTCGAAGACGCACTTCGCGTGCGGCGCGGGCGGAAACGGCTTCAGCGATTCCATCCCCTTGGGGCCGAACGTGATGATCTCGCCCGGCTCCACTTCCCTTAAATATTCCGCCTCGATCAGGTCGAGCGCGCAGGTTTCCGAGGCGACGACGTGGCCGCCGTGATTCTTCGCCGACCGGAGCCGGCCCAGCACCAGCGGGCGGAAGCCGCTCGGGTCGCGCGCCGCGATCATCCGGTCGGGCGTGAGGAAGAGCAGCGAGTAGGCGCCGCGCACGCGCGAGAGCGCCTCGATGACCCGGCCCATCAGGCTCGAGTCTTTCGAGGTCGCGATCAGGTGGATGATCACTTCGGTGTCCGAGGTCGATTGGAAGATCGAGCCGGACTCCTCCAGCTCCGAGCGCAGGACCTGGGCGTTGACGAGATTGCCGTTGTGCGCGATGGCGATCGGTCCCTGGGAGTATTCCACCACGAAGGGCTGGGCGTTTCTCAGATGGCTCTGCCCGGTGGTCGAATAGCGGTTGTGGCCGATCGCGCTCGAGCCCTCGAGGCGCTTGATCACGTCTTCCTTGAAGATGTCGGCCACGAGCCCCATCTGCCGGTGCGAGACCAGGATCTTGCCGTCGGAGGATACGATGCCCGAGGACTCCTGGCCGCGGTGCTGCAGGGCGTAGAGGCCGAGATACACCAGGTTGGCCGCCTCCGGATGGCCGTAGACGCCCATCACCGCGCACTCTTCGTGAAACTTGTCGGACTGTGCGAGCGAGGACGCCTGCGAGGAAACGGTTTTCTCGCCGCGCGGCTCCGGTTTTTCTTTTGCCCTGCTCACTGTCTCACTCCTCACGGCTCACGGATTCAGCCGCCGCGTCAGTCCCTGCCGCCAGGTCGAGCGGACTTCGTCCACCGCCATCTGCACGAGCGGCTGGAGCGCCAGGCGCGAGCCGCCGACCTCCCCCAGCACCTGCATGGGCGCCCCCTCTTTGTCGGCGATCTGCTTCAAGCGGTTCAAATCCTTCTCCTTGATGGAAACGACGATGCGCGACTGGGACTCGCCGAACAGCAGCGCGTCGCCGCGCATCATCTCGCGCAGCTCGATGCGCGCGCCGAGCGGCTTGTCCGGTCCGGCGACGCAGCATTCGGCCAGAGCCACGGCCAGGCCGCCGTCGGAGATGTCGTGCGCGGAGCGGAGCAGGCCATTTTCGATCGCCCTGATGCAGGTCTGCTGCACCGCCCGCTCCAGGCGCAAATCGATCCAGGGCGGCGTGCCCTTGACCAAGCCGTGGACGATCTTCAAATATTCGCTGCCGCCGAGCTCTTCGCGGGTGCGGCCGAGCAGCACCACGAGGTCCCCCTCCGCCTTGAACCAAGGGGTCACATGCCGCTCCGCCCTGGAGAGCAGCCCCACCATGGCGATGGTGGGCGTGGGGAAGATCGGCACCCCGTCCGTTTCATTATAGAAGCTTACGTTCCCGCTCACAACCGGAACCCCCAGCGTGACGCAGGCGTCCCGCATGCCTTCGATGACCTGGGAGAACTGCCACATGACCTCGGGACGCTCGGGGCTCCCGAAGTTGAGGCAGTCGCTCAGGCCGAGCGGCCGCGCGCCGACCGAGGCGAGGTTCCGCGCCGCCTCGGCGACGGCGAGAATACCGCCGACGTAAGGGTCGAGATAGCAGTAGCGGCCGTTGCCGTCCACGGCGAGCGCCAGCCCCTGCTTGACGCCCTTGATGCGAATGACCGCGGCGTCGGCGGACGGGCCCACGACCGTGTTGCTCCTGACCAGATGGTCGTACTGGCGGTAGACCCATTCTTTGGACGCGATGTTCGGCGAATCGAGCAGAAGCCTGAGCGCCGTCTCCAGGCTCGCGGGCACGGGAATCTTATCCAGGTCGAGCCTTTGCAGGTCGTCGAGACCGGCCGGCCGCTCCGCCGGGCGCTGGTAGACCGGCGCCTCGGAGGTCAGCGCCCCGACCGGGATCAGAGCGACTTGGGCGCCGTCGTAGAGCGCGCGGAAGACCCGCTCCTCGATCACCCTGCCGATCACCACCGCGTCCAGGTCCCAGCGCTCGAAAATCTTCTGGACCTCCTCTTCGCGGCCCGCTTTGGCGACCATCAGCATGCGCTCCTGGGACTCGGAGAGGAGAATCTCGTAGGGCGTCATCCCGGTCTCGCGGAGCGGCACGCGCGCCAGATCGATCTCGACTCCGGCGCCGCCCCGGTCGGCCATCTCGACCGACGAGCTGGTGAGCCCGGCCGCGCCCATGTCCTGGATGCCGATGAGCAGGTCGGTCTGCATGACCGCGAGACAGGCTTCGAGCAGCAGCTTTTCGGTGAACGGATCGCCCACCTGAACCGTCGGCCGTTTTTTCTCCGACTCCTCGGAGAAGGATTCCGAGGCCATCGTGGCGCCGTGGATGCCGTCGCGCCCGGTCTTGGCGCCGACGTAGATCACC
>DASWFA010000184.1:0-7378 GCA_036394475.1 Binatia bacterium | reverse complement strand
GTTCCGCGAGACCAGCCAGAAAAACGGGATGAAGCAGGCGAAAAAGCCGCTGAGCTTCAGCACGCGCGCGTTGCCGACCGCGTCCGCGTGCCGCCCCCACAGGGGCAGGGCGACGAGCCCCGCCACCGTCGAGATGACCTGCAGGACCATGTAGTTCAGATAGCTGAGACCGAGATCGCGCAGCATGAAGACGGCAAAAAAAGGCGCGGCGATATAGGACGCGAACATCAGCGTCGCCGCGAAGGCGACGAATTTGACGTAGTTGCTGTGCCGGAAGCGCGCCAGGAAGCGATAAAAGGTGAAGTCGACCGCCGGGTCGCGCTTTTGCGGCACGTCGCGCATGCGCGCGATGTAACCGGCGGAAACGAAGCGCGCCAGTGCGCCGGCGGCAAAAATAATAAAAAAACCGGCGAGCGGAGAATAGGCCTCGGTCCAGTAAAGCAGCAGGCCCGCCGCGATCATGCTGGCGACGTGGACCAGGCCGAGGATACGGTTGCGCCAGCCGAAATAACGCCCGCGCTTCTGTTTGGGCAGGTACTCGGTCATGAGACTGCCCCAGGCCGGGCCGGCCAGCGCGCCGTTCACGACGAACAACACGAGCAGGGACAAAAACAGCGCCACGCGGTGCGGCAGATCGGCCAGCGCGAGGAGCGCGATCAAAAAAAGCAGCGCCGCCTGGACCGAGACCGTCGCCACGATGAGCTTCAGCCGGCCGCCGGTCCGATAGACCGCCTGCACCGCGAAGAGCTGGGAGAGGGAGCCGAAGAACTGCGGGAAGCCGCTGAGCCAGCCGACCTGCTGCGCGGTCGCGCCCAACACCAGGGCGAACGGGATGAAATAGGGATCGGTCACGCCGCTCATGACCGAGGCGAAGACGCCGTCCTTGAACGAGGCGCGCAGGCTTTCCCGGACGGTTATTGGACCCTGGTGCATACGCGGCGACGGGATTGAGAGTAGCCGAAAAAGATGCTAGCGAACAGAGCAGGCGAAGTCCAGCCGCGCTCTCGCGCTCTATTGAGCCGCGCGGCGGGATTTGCTAGTCTCGCGCACCGAACCGGCAAAGGGGGAGGAAAAATGAAGCGTTCCGCCGCACTGGTTTTTTGCGCTCTGATTGTCCTCTGGGCTTCCGTCTCTTCGGCCCAGGAGGCCAACGTGGACGCCGCGCGCAAAGAGGGCAAGGTGATCTGGTACACCTCGCTCGCCATCCCCTCGTCCACCGCGCTCGCCCATTTCTTCATGGCCCGGTACAAAGGCATCGAGGTAGAGGTCCACCGGACCGGCTCCCAGCGCGTCCTGCAGCGCGTGATGCAGGAGGCTTCCGCCGGCATCAAGAACGTCGACGTCCTCCATACGTCGGACGCCGGCCACTTCGTCCTGTTGAAAGACAAGGGGCTCCTGATCAAGTACGTGCCCAAGTCGGCGGAAATCTTCCCCGCGGGCTTCAAGGACCGCGACGGGTTTTATTACGGCTTGCGGGCGACGCTCTCGGTCATCGCCTACAACCCCAAGGTCGTCGCCGACAAGGACGCGCCCCGGACCTGGAACGACCTGCTCGACGCCAAATGGCGCGGCAAGGAGACTACGGCCCACCCCGGCTACAGCGGCATCATCATGACGCACGTGCTCGCGCTGGTGAAGCAGTACGGCTGGGACTACTTCGGCAACCTCGCCAAGAACAAGCTCCACATCGTGCAGTCGGCCAACGACCCGGCGCAGGTCGTCGCCTCCGGCGAGCGGCCGGTGGGCGTCAACGGCGCGGAATATTTTTACTACAAGACGCTGAAGCAGGGGAATCCGATAAAAATCGTCTATCCCAAGGAAGGCGTGCCGCTCGTCGTCTCGCCCACGGCGATCGCCAAGGACGCGCCGCACCCGAACGCGGCGCGGCTCTTTACCGAATACATCCTGACCCGGGAAAGCCAGCAGATGCTCGCCGACAAGGAGGGGCTCTACACCGGCCATCCCGAGGTGACCTATCCGAAGGACAAGCCGATGCTGAAGGACTTAAAGCTTCTGCCCGTCGACCCCGACGAGCTGGAAAAACGCAACACCGAGATCAAGAAAAAGTTCACCGAGTATTTCGGCGCGTAAAATTGTTTCGGGCTCCGGGTCTCGGGTTTCCTTTCGATTCGACTTCAGAAACCGAGCCGGTTGGCGAGAGAGCAGATGTCGATTCCTGAAGCCCGGGCGGCCGAAAAAATTCGCGCGGCGCGCGGCTTCGCCTCGAGGCCCTTCGACCCCACGCTCTTCGTCTGGATCGGCGCGGCCCTGTTCGTCGTCTTTCTCATGCTGCTGCCGATCGGCGCGATCTTTCTCACCAGCCTCCACAACGACGCCGGATGGACGCTCCGGAATTACCTCGAGGTCTTCACCGAAGAGGCCTATCTCAAAGCGATCTGGAACACCGTGATCCTCTCCTTCTGGGTCGGCCTGCTCGCCGTGTTGATCGGCTCGCTGCTGGCCTGGCTCGTGACCCGGACCGACCTGCCTTTCAAGCGCACGATCCGGGCGCTGGTCATGGCCTCCTTCGTCACCCCGCCCTTTCTCGGCGCGTTCGCCTGGACACTCCTCGCCGGACCCAACGCCGGCCTGCTGAATAACTGGTACCGCTCGGCGACCGGCTCGGACGAGGCGCTCTTCAACATCTTCACGATGGAGGGTCTCATCTTCGTGATGGCGATCTACAGCTTCCCCTACGTCTTCTCGATGATCGCCAACGTCTGCGAGCTGATCTCGTCGGACCTGGAGGACGCGGCGAACATCCTGGGCGCGAACAAGTGGAAGATCGCGCTCACGATCACGCTGCCGCTCACCGCGCCGGCGCTCTGCGGCGGCTTCATCGTCGCCTTTCTCCATTCGCTGTCGCTCTTCGGCGCGCCCGCCATCCTCGGCCTGCCCGCGGGCATCCATACGATCACGACGCAGATCTGGGCCTTCTTCCAGTACCCGCCGCGGCTCGATCTGGCCGCCGCGTTCTCCGTCCCGCTGCTGCTGGCGACCGTCGGGCTGATCGCCGTGCAAAAAAAGATGCTCGGCCGCAGGGGCTACAGCACCGTCGGCGGCAAGGGCGGCGAGAAGCGGCTGCTCCGTCTCGGCCCGCTGCGCGTGCCGGTTTTCCTGCTGGCCCTCGGCATTCTCTCGCTCTCGGTGTTTTTACCCTACGCGATTCTCTTGAAGGCCGCGCTGTCGAAGGCCTGGGCGATGCCGCTCACGTGGGACAACTTCACCTGGGGAAATTTCTCCTTCACCTTTTTCGAGTACAACGACACGCAGGCGGCGATCTGGAACACCTTCAAGCTCGGCATCTTGACCGCCACCGCGGGGACGCTGGTCGCCACGCTGATGGCCTACATCACCAACCGCCAGCTCTTGAGAGGCGCGCGCTACCTCACCTTCTTCATCCTGGCGCCGCTGGTGATACCGGGCGTCGTCCTCGCGGTCGGCCTGTTCATCGCCTACACGCGGCCGCCCTTCGTCCTCTACGGCACCATCTGGATCCTGTTCATCGCCTTTCTCACCAAGGAGATGCCGATCGGCTTCACCCAGACCGACAGCACGTTCCGGTCGATCCACCCGGAGCTGGAGGACGCGACGCGCATCATCGGCGCCAACCGGCTCCGCGCGCTGAAGGACGTCACCGTGCCGCTCGCCCGCTCGGGCCTGATCGCGGCGTGGTCTTTTATCTTCATCGGCGTCATCCGCGAGCTCTCCGCGTCCATCCTGCTGTTCACGCCGCGGTCCAAGGTCGTGTCGGTCGTCATCTTCGATCTCAAAGAGGAAGGCCAGATCGGCGCCATCGCGGTGCTGGGGATTCTCCTGCTCGCCGTCTCGTTCGCGATCATCCTGGGCGTCCAGTGGCTGGCGGGCCGGGACTTTTTCGCCGGCAGCAGGGGGTAAAGATGGCGAGCGTCGTCCTCAAAGGCCTGACCAAGAAATTCGCCGAGGCCGCCGCCGTCGACGGGCTCGATCTCGAGATCGGCGACGGCGAGTTCATCTCGCTTTTGGGCCCGTCGGGATGCGGCAAGACGACCACGCTCCGCCTGGTCGCGGGTTTTTTCCAGCCCGACGCCGGCGAAATCCTGGTGAACGGCGAAGTGGTCTCCTCGCGGACGGTCATGGTTCCGCCCGAGCGGCGCGGGATGTCGATGATCTTTCAGAGCTACGCCGTCTGGCCGCACATGACGGTTTTCCAGAACGTGGCCTACGGGCTGAAGCTCAAAAAGCTTCCCCGCGCCGAGATCGAAAAAAAGGTCGACCGCATGCTGCGCCTCGTCCACCTCGACCCGCTGGCGGGGCGCTATTCCGCCGAGCTTTCCGGCGGGCAGCAGCAGCGCGTCGCGCTGGCGCGCGCGTTGGTGGTCGAGCCGCAGATCCTGCTCCTGGACGAGCCCTTGAGCAATCTCGACGCCAACCTCCGCGAGGAGATGCGCTTCGAGATCCGGCGCCTGCACGAGGAGTTCCGCATCACGACCATCTACGTCACGCACGACCAGGCCGAGGCGATGGTCACCTCCGACCGGATCGCGGTCATGCATCAGGGGCGGATCGTGCAGCTCGGCGCGCCGGAGGAGATCTTCGACCGGCCGAGGACGCGCTTCGTCGCGGAGTTTATCGGCAAGACGAATATCCTGAGCGGCCGGCTGGAGGCGAGCCGCCGCGTCGCGCTCGCCGACGGACTCCGCCTCGAGGTCGTCTCCGCCGGCAACTGGAGCGCGGGAGCGGAAGTCTTCGTCTGCATTCGCCCGCACAACCTGAGCCTCACGCCGGACGCGGCGGACGCCGAGGCGGGCCGCCGGAGCGGACTCAACCTGTTTTCCGGCGTCGTCAAGCGGCGCGTCTATTTCGGCGACGCCATCGACTACATCGTCGACGTCCCCGACCAGAAGACGGAGCTCCGCGTCCTCGCCCCGCCTTCCCGCAAGTACGAGCCCGGCCAGAAAATCTTCGCGCTGGCGCATCCCGATCAGTGCGTCCTGGTCGCCGAATAGCGGCGGGCCGAGCCGTCTCTCCACCGCGCGAGCTTCAAGGCTTCTTCAAGGCAGAAAACCATTGCCCTCGACCGGGAAGGCGCGCCCCGAAGGGAAAAGGACGCTAGGATTTATTTTTTCGCGTCATGAAATGGACCGCGGCGCCGACCAGGAGAATTCCAATCCAGGTCACGACGCCGCTCACGATCTTCGGCTTCGCGCCGAAAGCCCAGCCCAGGTCGGCGCGGTTGAAATCGCCGTAGAGCGACAGGGTTTTGATGCCGAACACCCAGCCCGCGTGGAGCCCGATGGAGAGGTAGAGCGACCGCGTGCGCAGCAGGGCGTAGCTCAACACGAGGCCGATGAGAAAAAGCCCGACCAGGCCGGGCAGGATCGCCGGCGGGTTGAGAAACGGCTGGAGGTTCCCGACGAGGAACCGAACGCCCGCCACGGATCGAGACCGCCCGGCGCGAAATCTTCCGGCGGCTTGATGAAGTGAGAGGCGGCGTAGAACAGGTTGGCGGCGAAGAAAGCGGGCGCGCGTCCCGCGTCTTCGAGCAGGCCCTTGAAGAGCGCGCCGCGGAAGAAAAGCTCCTCGAAAAATCCCACCAATAGCGCGGTAAAAAGCGCCTTCCCCGAGGCGCGGAGCAGCGCCGGCAGCGGATCGTTGACTTGCGGGTCGAGCGAGCCGGAGAGCCACATGACGACGCCGAGCGCGGCCATCGAGGCGACGGCGAGAAGAAAGCCGAAAAGGATATTTCCCCGGCCACGCGCGCCGAGGCCCGCGTCGCGGAGGAAATCGAGCCTGAGCAGAGAAGGCGCGGTTAAGATCAGCACCGAGCCTATGGCGATAAAAACTCCGGCAAAAATCTGCTCGAACCGGACGCCGTGGCGCCCGCGCGCCGCGAAGACCGAAGTCCACAGCGCGAAAACCCAGGGGCTCAAAAACGCCGCCGCGGCGAGCGCGATCAGGACGAAGAGCAGGAGCTTTTTGTAGTTTTTCACTCGGCGAATCCTTCCGTCGACTATGTTATAGTCGAATCGAAATGGCAAACCATCCGGCGGGAAAACTCACCGGCAAAGTGGCGCTCGTCACCGGCGCAAGCCGCGGCATCGGCAAGGCCGTCGCCGTCGCTTATGCCAAAGAGGGCGCCAAAGTTTTTATCTGTGCGCGCCGGAAGGCCGAGCTCGGGCGGACGGCGCGCGAGATCCGCGCGGCCGGCGGCGAAGTGAGCTTTTTGGCAACGGACATCGCCAAGGCCGGCGCAGCCCGCCGCGTCGTCCGGGAGGCGCGCCGGCGCTACGGCACGATCGACGTCCTGGTCAACAACGCGAGCCTGCTCGGCCCGCGCGCGCCGATCGTGAGCTATCCCTTGAAAGACTGGGAGGAGGTCCTCCGGGTCAACCTCACCGCGCTGTTCGTCCTCACCCAGGAGACGCTCCGGATCATGATCCCGCGGCGCGAAGGCTCGATCATCAACGTCTCCTCCGGCGTCGGGCGCGTCGGCAAGGCGCGTTGGGGCGCCTACGCCGCGTCGAAGTTCGGCGTGGAAGGCTTCACCCAGGTCCTGGCCGACGAGGTCAAAGAGTCGAACATCCGCGCCAACGCGGTCAACCCGGGCGCGACCCGCACGGCCATGCGCGCCGCGGCCTATCCCGAGGAAGATCCCCTGTCGCTGCCGGCGCCCGAGGATATCGCGCCGGTATTCGTCTATCTGGCGTCCGACGAGTCCGCGGGCGTCACCGGCAAGTCGCTCGACGCGCGCGCCTGGCGAAAAAAAGCGGATTGACGAAAAGAGCGGTTTCTTATAAACCATGCGCTGATTTGACCGCCCGATCACACGGAGGCAAAGGCACATGACGAAAAATACTCAGATGATCGCCATCGCGGTGGGGGCTTTCATCGTCGGCATACTCTTCGGCTACGCCATCTGGGGGCCGCGCGCCGCCCGGCTCGCCGACGCCGAGAAGGAGCTGGGCGCGGCCCAGGCGCAGGTCGCCGAGATGAGAAAAAAAGTGACCGACACCGAGGCGAACCTGGGCAAGCTCGCCAACGAGAAGCTCTCCATGGAAAAAGACATGGCCGAGATGAAAGACGCGATGGAGAAATCGGCGTCCAAGACCAAGCGCCGTTAAGAAGCCCGGCCGAGTCATGAAATCCGCCTGCTGCTTTTGCGCCCTTCTGGCCGCCCTGCTTTTGCCGCTCCGCGCTGGGAGCCAGGAGGCCAAAAAGATCAAGATCGGCTATCCGGCCATCGCCTATAACCAGATCCATGTCTGGGTGGCGAAGGACGCCGGCCTGTTCAAGCGCTACGGCCTCGACGCCGAGCTGGTGTTTTTCCGCGGCGGCCAGCTGGCGACGCAGGCGCTGGTCGCGGGCGATCCGCCGATCGTCAACATCGGCACCGTGG
>DASWFA010000183.1:0-1521 GCA_036394475.1 Binatia bacterium | reverse complement strand
GTCGAGCGCTTATACAAGTAAGGAAAAAATTTCATCCAAGGAGGCTTACCATGGCACGGATTCGTCATCTGGCTATCGTTACGGACAATCGGGAAAGGCTGGTCAAGTTCTACACCACCGCTTTCGGCATGAAAGTGATAGATGGCGTGGGGCCCGCCATCTATCTGTCGGACGGCTACTTGAACGTGGCGATCATTCAAAAGCGCGGCAATTACAAGGAAGGCCTGTACCACTTCGGCATCGAAGTCGAGAACATCGAGGAGCTGCGGCCGATCTGCAAGGAGCTCGGAGCCGCGACGGACATTCAGAAAAGACCCGTCAACCGGGAAGCCGAGTACCGCGTCGCCGATCCCGACGGCAATCTCATCGATCTCTCGCAGCACGGCTGGCCCTTCTAAGCGGAAGCACCATGCAGCGACTGGCCGATAGGGTTGCCGTCGTTACCGGCGCGGCGGGGGGAGTCGGCCGCGCCGTCGCCGAAGCGCTGGCCCGCGAAGGCGCCGTGGTGGTTCGCGCCGATGCCGACGGCGACGGGCTCCGGAGGATTCAGACGGCCCAAGAGGCCGTGAAAGACGCGCGGCAACCAAAATCGATGGCGGTTCCCGCGGATGTGACGGACGAGGAGTCGGTCGCCGGACTGGTCCAGCGGTGCCTTTCGGAGTTCGGGAAAATCGACATACTCGTCAACGGCGCCGCCCTCCGCCTGCCCGCGCCGGTCGAGGATACGACGGAAGAGATTTGGGACCGGGTGATGCGGGTCAATCTCGTCGGGGCTTTTCTCTGCGCGAAAGCGGTCGTTCCCGGCATGCTGGAGCGCCGCCGCGGCAAAATCATCAACCTCAGCTCCGCCGCCGCTTTTAAGGGCGCGAGAAATAACTCCCATTACGCGGCCGCCGCGGCGGGCGTCATCGGCTTTTCCAAGTCGCTGGCGCTCGAGCTGGCGCCCTATCGGGTCACGGTCAATACGATTTGCCCGGACGCCTACGGCGAGCGCGGGGAGATTTTTCCCGAAGCCTTTGCCGGCCCGGCTATTTTTCTCGCCAGTGATGCCGCTTCCTATGTGACGGGGCAGACATTGTTTGTTAACGGCGGCGCAGCGATGGGCGACGATGGCCTCCCCGGACAAAGCTAAGATCGCCGTCGTCTCGGGCGGCGCGGGCGGCATCGGCCGGGCCGTGGTGCTCCGGCTTATCCAGGCCGGATTTTTCCCCGTTATCCTGGACGCCAATGAGAGAGCCGGGCGGGAAGCGATCGGCCGGCTCGCCGCGGCCGGAAGCGGAGCCGAATTCATTCCGCTCGAGCTGACGAATAAATCCGCCGTCCAGGAGGCTTTCTCCGGGGCGATGTCCCGTCACGGGCGCATCGATCTTTTGGTCAACCTGGCGGGGGGAACGCTCTACGCCCACCCGATTCAGGAGTTCCCGCTGAGCGAATGGCTGCGCGTGCTCGACGTCAACCTCAAGGCGACGTTCCTCTGCTGCCAGGCGGCGCTTCCGGCGATGAAGCGGCAGCGGCGCGGGG
>DASWFA010000182.1:0-4176 GCA_036394475.1 Binatia bacterium | reverse complement strand
GGCGGTGAGCCCGCCGACGACCGCGCCGAGGGCCTTGATTCCCCCCGCCGACGACCCGATGACGATAATATCGTGCCGGGCCATTATCGAGTAACGTTAAGATAGGAGATCATCGTAGATATTTTATCTTAAAAAGAATCGCTCCAAAAATCGGGTCTATACCTAATGCAGCCGGCCCCTTTAGCTCAGACGCGTTAAGAAGCGGAGTTTTCAAGAGCCCGCTCGGACAAACAAAAACGGCCCGGCGCGCTCACGCGCCGGGCCGTTCAGGCCGATCTGGGCGTTTTTGGCGGGATTTTTATTGCGGGCTCAGGTTGCCGCGGATCTCGCCGCCCTTGTTGGCCGCGCTGTGGACGTTGACGTAAAGGTTCCCGGCCTGAAAGGCCTTGTACTGTTCGTCGGTGAGCTTGGTGTTGGCGGGCACCGACCAGGTGTTGCCGTTTTTGGTCAGCGGTATGATCACGGGCCCGTTCTTGCCGGGAGCGCCGTCGTGAATATGCGCCGCGGTCCCGTCGAGGCCGGAGGTGGTGACGCTGCCGCTGACGGACTTATCCGGGGCGACCGTAACGGCGCCGCTGCCGGTCGCCTTGGTCTGGACCGGCGGCACTTCCTTATCGCCGGACAGCGCGACTTTGACGGTCTGGCCCTTCGCCGGCGCGGCCGCCTTCGCGCTCTTTTCCTGGCCTTCGTCCTTCCTCATCGATCCGCAGCCGGCGGCCGCCAGCAGCGCGACGGCGAAAGCCGCCGCCAAGCATGGCTTAAACCTTGAAAGTAAGTTATTCATAATAAGCCTCCATCGGGTTGAGGTTAATAAAGATCATGTTGACAAGCGCAATGAGGAATGTCCAGAGGTCATGAGCGCGCGCCGAGAATCCGCCGCCGGGCTGTTCCTGGCTTTGATCCTGGACAACGAGGTGACGGTCGGGGAATTCGTCGCCCGTCCGCCGCTCGCGTGGACGCGATGGACCGAGCGCCAGGGGGTCTACCGCGCCGCCGACGGGTATCCGTCGCCGCTCACGGCGGAGCAGGCGAAGTTCGAGATGCGGAACTGGGACGCGGTCGCGCCGGCGGCCATCGCGCGCGCCTTGAAGGACCTGGACGACCCGGTGGATTACGTGCTCATCGGCAACAATGCGGGCCAGGGGCTGCCGCTCGCCCAAAGCCTGGCGCAAAAGTTTATCGCGGACCGGGCCGCGATCATCTACGGGCGGAGCCTGCCGGAAATAAAAGAATACGAGAAGCTGGGCTATCGAAGCTTTTTTCCGAGAAGCGACGCGGTTCGGCGGCTCGAGCCGCTGGCTGCGGACGCGGGCCGGCCTCTGGCGCTCCGGTTCATCAACACCATCCAACACAACGCGTCGAACTATCACGACCCTTAAAGGGAGTCGTCAGGCGGTGAACAGGAACCGGGGAAAAAGAACAGACGGGACCGTCTCGCTCCAAAGCGTGGATGATGAAAGCTCGATAGGAAAAAAGACTCTTACCAAAGCCGGGGCTGGGGGCCGGGAACGATCCCCGCCAAATCCGGATCTTCCCCGTCGGCCGGCGGCTCGGTGTTGGCCTTCTCTTCCTTCCGCTGCTGGCGGCGCATCGCCTTTTCCTTCTGCTTGTTCTGGCGCGCTATCTCTTTCTGCCGCTTTTTAAAGGTTTCGCTGGACATAGCCTTATCCTATCACATACGCCGGCCAACGCTAACACCGGCCAATAGAAACGGCCTGGGCCGCGAGGCGCCAGGCCGTTTGACTCAACAGACCCAATCAACTCGACAAACCGTTTTTACCCTTCCAGGAGCTTTTTCCATTTCTGTCTAATCTTCGCCTTGAGCTCGGGGCTGGACTCGGCCACGGGCGGGAAGTCCTTCATCCATTCGAACGGGCGGCAGGCGTCGATGACGGCGCGCGAGTTGAAGCCTTTCTTGCCCGGCTGGATGCGCGGGTCGAGCGGGCCGCTCCAGCAGCGGCGGAGGATCTCGATCGACTCCACCGGATCGGAGCGGCTGGATATCGCCCACAAGACGTCGAAAGTGTTGGTCGGATCGATGTCCTCGTCGACGACGACCACGTAGCGGCCGAGGTAGGCGCCCGCGTGGACCTGCGACGCGGCGAGCATCGCCTGGCGCGCGTGGCCGGGATAGCGCTGCTTGATCGAGATGATGTTGAGCAGTCTGCCGCCGCCGGCCTCGTGGCACCAGACGCCGCGGACGTCGGGCACGCCGGCCTTCTCGACCTGCTCCCAGATGAGCGCCGATTTCACCATGCATTTGGCGATGGAATAGTCGGACGGCGGACGGCCGGGGCGGGCGCAGCAGAGGATCGGGTCGTTGCGGTGGTAGATGCGCTCGACGCGGAGCACCGGCTCGGGCCGGGACGAGCTGGCGTAATAACCGGTCCATTCGCCGAACGGGCCTTCGGTCTTGACGTCGTCGGGCTTCATGAAGCCTTCGATGACGATCTCGGCCTGGGCCGGGAACGGGAGGCCGGTCGCCTCGCCCTCGCACACCTCGATCGGCGCGCCCTTGAGGCCGCCGGCGTAGTCGAACTCCGAGACGCCGTAGTCGATCTCGTTGCCCGAGACCATGAAAAGCACCGGGTCCTGGCCGACGCAGATGATGACCGGACAGGGCTTGCCGCGCTCGAACCACTTGCGGCGCTGGATCGAGCCGTGCTTGCCGGGGGAGATATAGAGCCCCATGCTCCCCTTGTCGTGCACCATGCCGCGATAGGCGCCGAAGTTGACCCAGCCCTCGTCGGGGTCTTTGGTGATGACCAGGCAGGCGGTGCCGATGAAGCGGCCGCCGTCGAGCTCGTGCATGAACGGAACGGGGAATTTGAGCAGGTCGATGTCGTCGCCCTTGAGGACGTTTTCGAGGATCGGCCCTTTCTTGACGATCTTGTGGGGGATCGGCTTGTGCGCGGCGAGCTTCTGGCGAAACGCCTTGACGAGTTCGAGGCCGCCGAGATCCATCGGCAGGCCGAGGTTGAGCGCCATGCGCTTGAAAGAGGCGTTCTGCGCGAAAAGAGTGCGGTAGCCCTTGGGATAGCCCTTGATGTTGTCGAACAGGACCGCGGGGACGGGGCCTTTGCCTTCGTGCGCGAGCAGCTCGGCCAGCGTGCCCATCTCCAGGTTCCAGTCCGCTCCGTCGACCTTCTTGAGCTCGCCGACGCTCTCGACGATCTCCAGCCACTCGCGGAGATCGGTGTAGGCGGGCGTCCTCCCGGCCTTGATTTCATCTTCGGCTATTTTTCTCGCTTCCAGCGCAGTCATCGGCTTCTCCTCTCGATTTGGAATTCAGAATGTAAATTCTCGCCCATCTTACACCCCTAACGCCGATTCGTCCATTCCTTCGGTGTCTTCCGCCGGGAGGCCGTTGCAGCTCTGCGGGTCGAGATGGAGATAGACCTTGTCGCCCGGGTTCATGCTGAGAAACGGATGCGTGTGGACCCTCAGGATCATGTCGTCGACGGCGATCTGGCAGTGGTAGGCGTCGCCCATGAAGATCGCCTCTTTGACGGTGCCCTCGAGCACGTTTTCGGTCACCTGGGGCTTTTGCTTGATGACTTCGATGTGCTCCGGGCGGATCGAGAGGATCGCGGCGTTGCCCTTGACCAGGCCGGAGGCGGGAATAAACGAAAAAACGCCTCTCTTGGTCTCCATCCTGCCCGGCTGCGAGTCGGCGCCGAGCTCGATGACCTTGCCGGGGATGAGATTGGTCAGGCCCAGGAACGTCGCCGTAAAGCGTCTTTTGGGGCGCGAATAGAGCTGGTGCGGGTTGCCGACCTCTACCAGCTTGCCGGCGTGCATGACCGCGATCTGGTCGGAGATCGCCAGCGCCTCGGCCTGATCGTGGGTCACGTAGATGGTCGTGATGTTGACCCGCCGCTGCAGCGCCTTGATCTCGAAGCGCATCTGCTCGCGGAGCTTGGCGTCGAGGTTCGAGAGCGGCTCGTCGAGCAGCATGACCTTGGGCTCGTTCACCAGCGCGCGGGCGAACGCGACGCGCTGCTGCTGGCCGCCGGAGAGCTTGGGCGCCGGGCGGTCTTCCAGCCCCTGGAGGCCGACGATCTTGAGCACGTCGGCGACGCGCTTTTTGATTTCCGATTTGCTCTTGCGCTGGATCGTCAGCGGATAGGCGACGTTCTCGAACACCGTCATGTGCGGCCAGATGGCATAGGACTG
>DASWFA010000181.1:0-3028 GCA_036394475.1 Binatia bacterium | reverse complement strand
AGTATTACTACATGGCGGCCGCCGTAGAGTCAAGCTAACCATTCATAAATATGTCCCTGCAGGAAAGAAAAAATCCGCTGCCCACGGTCGATACCATCATCGAGACCGGCGGCGGCATCGTCCTCATCGAGAGAAAAAATCCGCCGCACGGCTGGGCGATCCCCGGAGGGTTCGTCGACTACGGCGAGAGCCTGGAGCAGGCGGCGGTCCGGGAAGCGAAGGAGGAGACTTCGCTCGACGTCAAGTTGATCGAGCAGTTCCACACCTATTCCGACCCCCGGCGCGATCCGCGCCACCACACGATCTCGACCGTTTACATCGCCACGGCCGAGGGCACACCGAAAGCGGAGGACGACGCCAAAAGCGCCGGCGTCTTCCGCGAGGACAACCTTCCCGCCCCGATCGTCTTCGACCACCCGCAGATACTCAGGGATTATTTTCGCTACAAGAAAACCGGCGAGCGGCCGAAAGTGATGTGAAGGCCATGCCTCGGGGGCGAGTCTCCTGGCGGCGGCCGATAGGTCAGGGCCTCGAGGTGATCTTTAAATATTATTGTAGCTTCTTGACCGCCGCTTCGATCCGCTCCGAGCCCTTTTCGATCTCCGGGAGCGAAGTCGCGTAGCTCAGCCGGATATTCTCGACCGAGCCGAAATCTTCTCCCGGCACCGCCAGCACGCGCGCGGCTTCGAGAAAATATTCGACCACTTCCGCCGGCGTCGAGAGCGTCTTCCCGCCGCCTTTTTTGCCGAACAGCCCGCGCACGTTGGGAAAAACGTAAAACGCCCCCTGGGGCTTGAAGCAGGTGAGGCCGGGGACCGCCTGGAGGCGCGCGACGATCGCGTCGCGCCTTTTCCTGAACTCGCCGGCCATGAGCGCGACTTCGTCCTGCGGGCCCTGGATCGCCTCCAGCGCCGCCGCCTGCGCGATCGAGGTCGCATTGGAGGTGCTCTGGCTCTGGATCTTCCCCGCCGCGGTGATGATCTCCTGCGGCCCCAGCATGTAGCCGATGCGCCAGCCGGTCATGGCGTAGGTCTTAGACACCGCGTTGACGAGGATCGTCCGCTCGCGGAGCCTGGGATTGACCGCGGCGATGCTGTGAAATTGAAAGCCGTCGTAGACGATCTTCTCGTAAATGTCGTCCGAGACGATCAAACAGTCGTGCGCTTCCAGCACGCGGGACAGCGCCTCCAGCTCCGCGCGGCTATAGGCCGCGCCGGTCGGGTTGGACGGGCTGTTCAGGATGAAAAGGCGGCTCCTGGGCGACAGGGCCGCACCGAGCTCTTCCGGCGTGATGCGAAAGCCGTTCTCCTCCCTGGTCGGAATCAGCTTCGGGACGCCGCCGGCCAAAAGCGCCATGTCGGAATAGCTCACCCAGTAGGGCGAGGGGATGACGACCTCGTCGCCCTCGTCGAGCACCGCCTGGAATAAATTGTACAGCGCGTGCTTGCCGCCGCAGCTCACCAGGACCTGCTCTTTTTTGTAGTCGAACCCGTACTCGCGCTGGTATTTCTCCACGATCGCCAGCCGCAGCGGCTCGATGCCTCTCACGTCGGTGTATTTGGTCATGCCCTTTTTGAGCGCCTGGACCGCCGCGTCCTTGATCCGCTCGGGCGTGTCGAAGTCGGGCTCGCCGGCGGTGAAGTTGACGAGGTCGACGCCTTCGGCGCGCAGCACCTGCGCCTTGGCGGCGAGCGCCAGGGTGACGGACGGCTTGATCCCTTGGGTTCGCTTGGCGAGCTTCATGACACGACTCCTACGTGAATTTTTCTTTCAGTTTTTTCGCCACCAGCGGCGGCACCAGGGCGGAGACGTCGCCGCCGAGGCCCACCACTTCCTTGACCAGGCGCGAGCTGATGTAGAAATGGTCCTGGCCGGTCATCATGAAGAGCGTCTCGATGCCCGGCTCGAGCTCCCGGTTCATCATCGCCATCTGGAACTCGTATTCGAAGTCGGACACCGCCCGGAGGCCGCGGATGATGACCTTGGCGCCGGTCTCCTTGGCGTAGTTGACGAGCAGCCCCTCGAAGCTGTCGGCGCGGACGCGGCTCCCGAGCCCCTTGAACACCCGGCGGATCATGTCCAGGCGCTCGTCGAGATCGAACAGGGAATTGTCCTTTTCCGGGTTGCGCGCGATCGCGACCACGACGCGGTCGAAGACGCCGAGCGTGCGCTTGACCAGATCGACGTGGCCGTTGGTGACCGGGTCGAACGAGCCGGGATAGATCGCAATCTTAGTCCGCGCCATTTTTCCTCCAGGCCCTGAAAAAGGCATCCTAGCTGCGCGGTCGCGTGGCCGGACCGGATGCCTCTCTCCGGGCCGATGCGCTGGGCCTGTGCCACGCGTGACCGTTGCTACGCTCGATACTCCGCGTTCGGACGCATCGGCCCTACGAGAGCCGCCCGGTCCGGCGCCATGCCGGTTGCCAAGCGCCGGTCCGATAAAGAGTTCACTTCTTGTCGCCGACTTCGCTATGCCGAAAAAATGATAATTGTGTGCCGCCGTAGCGCCGCTGATCCACAAGCGCGAGCGGGCCGTAGCGCTCCTCGACTTTTTCCCGCACGCTGTGCTCGGCGACCGCGACGCCGTTTTCGCCCAGCAGGCTTTCCTTGGCGATCTCCTTCAAGGCCTCCCCAGCCAGCCCTTTTTCGTAAGGCGGGTCGAGAAAGATCAAATCGAAGCTCTCGCCGCTCCGCGCGAGGGAACGCGCGGTCTTGAAAGCCGACCCGGTCACGACGCGCGCTTTGCCGTGACAGCCGACGGCCTTCAAGTTCTCCGCGATGAGCTCGGTCGCCTCGCGCGCGATGTCGACCAGCACGGCGCGCTCGGCGCCGCGGCTCATCGCCTCCAGGCTCAGGTTGCCCGTGCCGGCGAAGAGGTCGAGCACGCGCCGCCCCGATAGATCGTGCGGCAATATATTGAACAGCGCCTCCTTGACGCGGTCGGCGGTGGGGCGCACCTCCCGCCCCTTGGGCGCTTTCAACCGGCGGCCTTTGAGCTGGCCCGAGATGATTCTCATATCCGCGCCGA
>DASWFA010000180.1:0-8155 GCA_036394475.1 Binatia bacterium | reverse complement strand
CTTACAAGCAATTCAAGTCCAACATCACGCGGCGCATCGTAAGCGAGTTGCCGCGCTCCGCCAACCTCAAAAAAATCGTCTTTCCCGTCCGCTTCCGTGAAAAGCAATTCACCGACGCGATCAAAAAGCACCGCCCCGACGTCGTTCTGGGCCTCGGTCAATGTTCCACCGGAACCAAGCTAAGAATCGAGCGGCGGGCGGTCAATCGGCGACGCAATAATAAAGAGGAGAAGGGGAGGGCGATCACGCGCGGCGCGCCGAACGCGCTCGCGGCGACCTTACGGCTGCATAAGTCCGACTTCGGCAAGGAAGCCAAAATCTCCCGCGACGCGGGAGACTACGTCTGCAACTTTTCCATGTACGTGGTGCTCGATTATTTGCGGCGCCATCGACGGGACGCGCGCTTCGGCTTTGTCCACGTGCCGCACGACTACGACCGGAAGCGCGCGGTGAAATGGGCCGCTAGGATTTTGCGGGCGCTGGAACGGTAAGAGAGAGATTTACGCCGTGAGCCTTCTCAGCGCCTCGGCGTATTTCTCCTGCGTCTTGCGAATGACTTCGGCGGGAAGCTCGGGCGGGTTCTCCGGGTCCCAGTTGCTCTCGATGAGGTAGTCGCGGACGTACTGCTTGTCGAAGCTGTCGGGCGAGCTGCCGGGGCGAAAGCCCTCCCTGGGCCAGAAGCGCGACGAGTCGGGCGTCAGCAGCTCGTCGATGACGATCAGTTGGCCTTCGCGCATGCCGAACTCGAATTTGGTGTCGGCGATGATGATGCCTTTTTTCTCGCCCATCTCCCGCGCCCGCTTGTAGATCGCGAGGCTCGCGTCGCGCAGTTTCTCAGCGTACGCCTTGCCCACCATGTCCACCATCTTTGCGAAGGTGATGTTCACATCGTGCTCGCCGACCTCCGCCTTGGTCGAAGGGGTGAAAATGGGCTCGTCCAGGCGGGAAGCCTCGATGAGCCCCTTGGCGAGCGCGATGCCGCAAACCGTGCCGGTCTTTTGGTACTCTTTCCAGCCGGAGCCGACGAGATAGCCCCGGACGATGCACTCCACCGGCGCCGGCTGGGTTTTTTTGACCAGCATGCTGCGGCCTTCCAAGAGCTTTTTGTGCGGCTGGCAGGCTGGCGGATATTCCGCCACGTCGGTGCTCACCAGATGGTGCGGGATGATGTCCGCCATCGCCTGGAACCAGTAGGCGGAGAGGGAGGTGAGAATCTTCCCCTTGTCGGGAATCTCGGTCGGCAGCACCACGTCGAAGCAGGAGATGCGGTCCGAGGCGACCATCAGCAGGCGGTCGCCCAGGTCGTACATTTCTCTGACTTTACCGCTTTTGAAAAGCGCCAATCCGGGAATCAAGCCTTGGCCCATCGTGCTCTCTCCAATTAATTAATCCTGCGGTCGGGCTTTTTCTTTCTGCTTTTAATATAATCCATCAGCATCAGGACGGCGAAAAACCCGATGCAGAGCCCCAGGATCCAAAAGATCGGTAACCATTTTTCCATCGTTCCTCCCCCTACTTGAAGAACCGGCTTACCCGCTCCATGGCTTCCGGGTCGACTTCGTTGCGCTTGGGGAACTCCCCCTTGAGCGGCTTGGTCGCGTCGATCATGGCCACGGCGTCGCCGAGCCAGCCGCGGAAGCTCTGGACCTTGCGGACAATCTCGATGTCTTTGTCCCAGTGGGTCCGCGTGCTGACGGCCCACATCACTTCCCTCTCGTTGAACACGTCGATGTCGTCGTCCACGACCACGCAGAGCTTCAGGTTCGGCATCTCGACGAAGGCCTGCATCGCCGCCTTGTTGGGGTCGTTGATGAACTCTTTCTTGAGCGAGATGTAGCAGATGAGCCGGGCGCAGCCCGAGCCGGGCAGGTGAATCGCCTTGATGCCCGGGACGTTCTTTTTGATCACGTTGTAGACGCTGCCCTCTTTGGGAATGCCGCCCAAGTTCCAGTGGTCCATCTGGCCGGGCCAGAAGTCCTCCACGATGCCTTTTTTCCGGTGCGTGATCGCGGTCACCTCGATGACCGGCATCTTCATCTCGCCCTGGTAATAGCCCAGGATCTCGCCGAACGGGTTCTGCGATTCGCGCACGCCCGGCGGGATCTCGCCTTCGATGACGACTTCGGCGTCGGCGGGCACGAGAAAATCCTCGCCCCACGTCTCGGAGGGCGTGAGCCGGAGCGGCTCGCCCAAAAAGCCGCTCGCGGTCGCGTAGTCGTTGTTGCCGAACGGCGTCATGGCGCAGCAGGAGAGAAAAAACGCCGGGTGGTGGCCCAGCACGACGATGACCGGCGCGCGCTTGTTGTGCTTCTCGTACTCGGTCGTCATCGCTTCGAGGTGGTGGTGCGGGTGCGCGGAAAAGCTCATCCGCCGCGGCGCGAAGTACATGTTCTTGGTGAACGTGATGTCGTAGAAGTCCCGGTCCATGCCCTTCATGACGCAGACCATGGTCAGGTAGGCGCCGACGTCGTCTTTCTGGTGCATGGGGATGGGGAGCGTCCGGAGGTCCACGTCGGCGCCTTTTTTAACCACTTCCTTGCACAGCGCTTTGGACGGCGCGACGGTCTCGACCTCGCCCTTGCTGAGCTCGCGCCGGGCGACTTCCAGGCTCAAGTCCATGTTCGACTTCAGGTCCCCCATGTCGAGCGCGTCGCCGCAGAACTGGCGCGTGATGAACGGATTGTAAAAAAGCGGGAAGGGCGAAGGCTCGCCGCCGAGGGTGAGGACGTTTTCGAACAGGACCATCTTTTGCTCGCCGCGCTGGTCCAGGTGCTTCAAATAGGCGATGGTCTCGTGGCGGTTCGGGTCGATTTTATCCTTGACGCGGATGACCGAGCCGGGTCTTTTCTTTTCTTCCTGGGCGATAAAACTCTGTAGATCCTTGCTCATATCTGCCTCTCCTTGGAGCGCCGACAACGGCTTTTCGGCGGGATTTGGATCCCGGTTTTGGTGATATTGCCTCAAATCGTTCGTAAGTCAATAGTTTTAGCTTTATTCCACAGTCGAAATCAATGTCAGGCCGCGCCGCCCGGCGGCCTGAGCTTGTTTTTCCAGCCCGAGCGGTAAAAAAACCGCAAGAGCATCGGTATCAGCCGCGCTTTCAGCCGCGTCGCGGGAAACCAGATGAACTCGTTCTTCAGGCCGAGCACGTCGGTCACGATGGTTTTTTGCCGGCAGTATTTGCGAATGCCCTCCGCGCCGTGGCGCCGGCCGATGCCGCTCTCCTTGATGCCCCCCATCGGCGCCTCGGGGATGACGAAGTTCACCAGGCCGTCGTTGATGCACACCGACCCCGCCTCGATTCGGTCCGCCAGCAGCCGGCCGCGCGCCTTGTCGCGGGTAAAAACGCTGCCGTCGAGGCCGAAGCGCGAGTCGTTGGCGAGCCGCACCGCTTCGTCCGCGTCCTCGACTTTCATGATCGGAATCACCGGGCCGAAAGTCTCCTCCGTCATGACGTCCATGCCGTGGTCCACGTCCACCAGCACCGTGGGCTCGTAGTAAAATCCCTGCAAGCCGGGATTTCTCCTGCCGCCGGAGAGGACTTTAGCGCCTTTTTGAACCGCGTCCCGGACCTGGGCCTCCACTTTTTCGATCTGCGCCCGGGAGGTCATGCTGCCGAGCTCGACGTCAGCGCCGCTCGCCCCCTGCCGGAGCTTTTTAACCCGCTCGACGACGCGGTCGACAAACTCCCGGTAGACCGGCTCTTCGACGTAGACGCGCTCGATCGAGGTGCAGACCTGGCCGGAGTTCATGAGCGAGCCCCAGACGCAGGCGTTCGCCGCGCGGTCCAGGTCGGCGTCCTTCAGCACGATCATCGGGTCCTTGCCGCCGAGCTCCAGCGCCGCCGGGATGAGCCGCTCCGCCGCGCGGCGCGCCACTTTTTTCCCCGTCGCCACGCTGCCGGTGAATAAAATCATGTCGGCGTGATCGATCAGCGCCTCCGCGGTATCGCCGTAGCCGGCCACGACTTGCAGCAGCTTCTCGGGCAGGCCGGCCCGGGCGGCCAGCCCGGCGGCGAAAAGCGCCGACAGGGGCGTCAGCTCCGAAGGCTTGATGACGACGGCGTTGCCCGCCATGAGCGCGGGGATCGCGTCGCCGATGGTGAGCACCAGGGGAAAGTTCCACGGGCTCACGATCCCGACGACGCCGAGCGGGCTGTAGGTCGAAACCACTCTCTTGGTCTTCAGGAGATGCGGCCGGATTTTTTCCGGCGCGAGATATCGGGCGGCGTTTTTGGCCCAGAAGCCGATCGTGTCGTAGAGATAGAACAGCTCGTTGCCGTAGACTTCCGCCCGTGGCTTGCCGCTCTCGGCGGTCACGATGTCGGCGATTTTTTCCTGGTGGTCGATCAAGAGGTCGCGGTACCGGTGGAGCAGTTGGGCCCGCTCGCCGAAGCTTTTTTCCCTCCACGCCGCCTGCGCAGCGCGCGCGTTTTTTACCGCGTCGATGACTTCTTCCGGAGACGCCGCCCGCAGGGACGCGAGCTTCTCGCCGGTTGCGGGGCTGTGAACTTCTATCGTATTGCGGGTATCTGTCATATGGCGGGTATCGCCGTTCGCCGGGGGCTTCCTGTTGACGCCGGAGAGTCGGGAGCCGGGCGAGGGCCCTAAACCATGGTCTGGCCGCCGCAGATGTTGATCGCCTGGCCGGTGATCCCGGCGGCTTTTTGAGAAACCAGATAGAGCACCAGGCCCGCGACCTCGTCCGCGTCGAGAAACCTTTTGATCGGCACCATCTCGACGGCGCGCCGCTTGAACTCCGCGGGCGTGATGCCTTCGTTGGCGGCGCTTTCCTCGATGCCCTGGCGCGCCATCTCGGTCTCCACCCAGCCGGGACAGATGGCGTTGACGGTGATGCCGCGGCCGACGACTTCGAGCGCCAGCGCCCTGGTAAAGCCGATCATGCCGTGTTTGGTCGCGCAGTAGGCGCTGTACCCGGGCACGCCGAACTTGCCCAGCACCGACGAGACGTTGACGATGCGGCCCCCGGCGTGGTCCCGCATCGACTTGAGAACCTCTTTGGTGACGAGATAGGTCCCGGTCAGGTTCGTCTCCACGATGTCGCGCCAACGGCTGTCGTCGGGGTCGTCGATGCGGTTGAGCCCGGAGATGCCGGCGTTGTTGATCAGGATATCGACCGGACCCCAGGTCTCGGCGATTTTGCCGACGCCGCGCTGGACCGCCTCTTTGCTCCTGACGTCCATCCCGAGCGGCAAAAGCTCGGGGTTCGCCGCCGCGGCGGCGGTCACGTGGGCCGGATTGCGGGACGCGACCGCGACGCGGGCGCCTTCCCGGGCCATCGCCTCGGCGATCGCCTTGCCGATGCCGGTGCCCCCGCCCGTAACCAGGGCGATCTTGCCGGTGAGATCCATTTTTTCCGAGCCGATGCCTTAAAGCTCAGGGATTCCTACCGGCTTTTCGGCCAAAAGGCAAGAAAGCCGCGCGCCGTTACGCGAGCGATAAGTCGCGGCGGCGATGGGCGTTTTTTTCGGGCTTTGGGGCGGCGTCCTTTTCGGCCAGATAGAGGCATATCGTGCACACCCGCGCCCCGGCGGAAAGCCGGGAGCGATGGATATAGTTGCCCTGCGGCCGGTCCGGACAGCTCGGATGAAAATGCCAGAACTCGAACCGGCCGATGTATTTGCGAAATTTCTTTTCCATGATCCCCTCCGGTGGTTTTATTTCGCCCGCGCGATCGTCTTTTCGAATCCCATTTCCGCGGTGATGAGCCAGAGCACGTCCCGGATCGTCGATCGGCTGTAGCCGTCGCCCTCGCAGGCGGCGTCGACCCGCTCCATCACCTCGCGATGGTCGGCGTCGGGCCAGACCATCAGCGACAGCTCGGGCGGCGTCTTGAGAACCGTCCTCACGGCCGCGGTGCCGAGAAAATAGCCGTACATCAGGTAGCTCCGCTCGGCGTCGCCGGCCGCGAGATAGCTCGAGCAGCGGAGCCGGCTGGCGCCGAGCACGGCGCGCCACGTCTCCGACGGGCCGTCGTCGAGAGGCATGCCGATGCGGGGGAAGCCGGCTTTCCTGGCCGCGATTTGGAGAAAGGCGCCGGCCAGGTCGCGCTTCGCGTTCGCTTTCGAGCGGCAAAACACCGCCAGGCTTCGCTCCAGACGCTCCGGCGTCAATCCTCCCCGGGGCAGGACCCACCAGATCGGATGGTCTTTATCGTCGGGCGGGACGAGCATGTCGCGCGTTTCCTTGTCCAGGGCCGCCTGCACGCCCTCCAAATAGCCGGTGGCGAGCGCCGCCCGCGCCGCGGCGTCGAGCGCGCTATAGCCGTCGCATGACCGGAGAACGCCCGCGCCGGCCGGCCGGGCGACGGCGGCGCAGACGAAGCCGAAAAATGCGATAAAACCCAGCGTGAATTGTTTTTTCATGACGCTCTCTCTGCTGAAGCCGCCGCCGTTTTTCTCAAACGGGTGATGTTGAAAGCGCTGACCGAGCGCGCGAATCCCTTGAGGTTGAGCTCGCCGATCGGCTCGGCCTCGACCCGCCGCTCGATCGCGCCGAGCGTTTTCTGGTTGGTGAGGATCTGGCCGCCCTTGGCCTCGTCGCACAGGCGGGAGGCCAAGTTCGTCACGTTGCCGACCGCGCTGTAATCCATCCGTCCCGCGAAGCCGATGTTGCCGAGCGCCGCGTAGCCGGCGGCGAGCCCCACGCCCAGGTCGAGCTCCCAGCCCTTTTTCCGCCAGCCGGCGCAGAGCTCCTTCATCCGGTCGCGCATCTTGAGAGTCATCGCGACGGCCCTCTCGATATGGTCTTCGTAGGCGACCGGGTCGTTAAAAAAGACCATGATCCCGTCGCCGGCAAACCGCTCCAGGGTTCCGTCGGACTCCACTATGAGGCGCCCCATCTCGGCGTGATAAATCTTGAGCATCTCGAGGACATCCTCCGGCTCGGCGCTCTCCGTGAACGCGGTGAAGCCGCGGAGGTCCAGGAACACGACCGTGATCTCGCGGCGGTGGCTCTTGAAGAGCAGGCCCTCCTCGCCCTTGAGGATCGCCTCGGCGATCTGCGGCGCGATGTAGCGCTTCAGCCGGCTCATCCTCGAGATCTCGTCCATCTGGCGCGCGATTTTTTCCCTGAGCGCGCGCATCAACCGTCCGAACGAGCCGTATCTCTTTCCGGGGCCAAAGCCCGCTTCCGACCATGCTTCGACCGGGCTTGGCGCCGCCAGGCGCGCGTTATCCATGTATGCGATTGCGTTCATCGACGTTCACTCCTCTATCGGGCCGATGCCAGGGAATCCTCGCGGCCGGCTTCCCGCCCGGGCCGGTCGAGCAGAATGGCGGGAACGCCCGCCCGCTTGACGCGCCGGAGCAACAGCAGGAATAGACGCGCCAGCTCGATCGTCGCGTTGCCGTTGGCGGTCGAGAGCAGGATGAGCTGGATATCCGCGTTGAGGAGGTAATCGCGCACGGCGCCGCTCAAGCTCGCGCCGAGCGCCAGCGCCGTCTCGACGCCGAGCCTGCCCAGCCTTTCGCGGGCGACCGCGATGCTCCGCTCGGCCGAGCGCTGCTGCTCTTCCCACGAATAGCGCGCCATGATTTTTTTTCCTTCCGCCACGGCTCGGGCCGTCGATTCGGTCACGATCCAGTGGTCCCTGAGCCAGGTCCAGGTATCGACGGGATAAGAGAAGAGGAACGTGACCTGCGCTCCCGGCCCGGCGATTTTTTCCAGGACCGGGACGATCTCCTCGATGCGGTCGCCCGCCTTCATCGGAACGAGAAATTTTTCCGCCATGACAATTCCTCCGTCGGTTTTGCTGATCGGTCTTGCCGATTCGAATGAGCAAGCGGTATGCCACCGGCGAACGCCGGCGCCGGCGCGAGCTAAGCGGCTAATTCTTAAGGAAATAGGCTGCGGGAGCCCGGGCCGGAGTTTCCGCCCGGGCGCGCGAAGCTATCTTTTTAGATAGCCCGACTGGATAAAGTTATAGCTCGATGCGGAGCGTCTTGATCAGGCGCGAGAGGTAGTTTTTTTCCAGGCCCAGGGCCTTGGCGGCGGCGGTGCGGTTGCCTTTGGTCTGGGTGAGGGCTCTGAGGATCAACTGGCGCCGGTACGCCGTCACGTCGTCGCGATAGGAGATAGCCTCGGGCCGGCCGCGGGATTCGGCGGCGACGACGCGCGGCGGGAGATCGCTCGGC
>DASWFA010000179.1:0-2442 GCA_036394475.1 Binatia bacterium | reverse complement strand
TCACCGCGACGGAGTCGGTCGGGTTGTTGCCGCTGTCGATCAGCGCGACGCCCTCTTCGGTCAGGATGATCGTGCAGTTCGACTCGTTGGGCTTGCCGGTGTAGACGAAGATGCCGTCCTTGACTTTCTTAAATTGCGGGCCGAGGTCCTGTGCCGGCGCGCGGGCGGCCAAGAGCAGGAGCGCGGCGAAAACCAGCGCCGGAAATTTTTTCATGAATTCCCCGTCAATTGCGCGTCTGCCAGGCCACGTCGATGTTCGCCCCCAGGCGGTCCTGTCCCGCCCAGTCGGCGTACTCGGGCATCTTGAGCTCTTTTTTAATCTCTTCGAGCGATTTCCCCTGGCGCGCCAGGTCGCTCACGCGCTTTTGCAGGAGCGTGTAGAAGCCTTCGTACTCGTCGAAGATCTTCATCGTGGTCGGCGCGCCGTGGCCGGGGACGACGACTTCGGGATTCAGGGATTTCATGAATTTATAGCTGGCGAGGAGGTCGGGAATCCGGACGAAGGGGCGGAGGTTGATGATGCTCTTTACGTTGGCCGCGGAGGCCGCGAACAGCACGCGCTCTTTGGGCAGCCAGATCGCCTCGTCCGCTTCGCTGTGGACGTTCTTCAGGTAGTAAAGCTCGAAGGTGCGCTCGCCCAGATTGACCGTCATCTTGTTCTTGTACTCGATGTGCGGCGGGATGAACTTGTAGTTTTTCACCGCCGCGGCCATCTCCGGCGACTGCGCCGCCAGCGTCTCGACGCGCTTCGGGTCGACGCTCTTCTTCATTCCCTCCCCCGCACCTTCGTGGTTGACGACGATCGCCGGCGGCGAGAAAAAATAGTGCCCGAAGGTATGGTCGTTGTGCACCTCGGTGTCGAAGACGAAGCGCACCGGCTTGTCGGTGAGCTGCTTGACGCCGGCGGCGAATTTCTGAGCGTCCAGAGGCGTCTGACAGGTGTCGATCACGACCGGGCCGTCTTGAGTCAAGACCACGCTGCAGGTCGAGTTTCCCTCCTTCGAGGCGAAGACGTAGATCCCGTCCTTGACCTTGGTGAATCCCGGTCCCAAGCCTTGCGCCGGCAGGGAGCCGGCGAAAAGAAAGACAGACAGCACGGCGAAAGCGGCCAGGGGCTTGAGTTTCATACACGCCTCCTTTAACCGTAACCGAACGATCTGCGCTGAAAACTACTAGGAAAGCGTGGCGGCGTCAATAAACTATCCGACACCCGACAGGGTAGGCAATGGACCCGCCCGGAAGCGGTGGCGGACGGATAAGTTTCAGGTTTCGCGTTTCGAGTTTCGAGTTCAACACGGAACCCGAAACCCGTAACTTATTTATAAAGCCGGTCGAAGAAGCCTTCCGTCTCCAGCTCTTGCACCAGGCTCGCGTCGATCAGGTCGGCGGCTTTTTTACCCTTGACGCCGGGCTTGGCGCCGAATTCTTCCAGCCCGAGCGCCACCGGCTCGGCCTTGGGAAACGGCCGCTGGGGGATGGCGCCCTGCACGTAGGTCCGGTACATGAAGTCGAGCAGCGCGGGATCGCGCACGCCGATATATTGGGTGAAGATGCGGTCCGCCGCCGCGCGGTCGCGGCGCGCCAGCGCGGTCGCCTCGGAGAGCGCCCGGAGGAAATTCTTCACGCTCGCGCGCTCGCGCACGACGAGCCCGCGCGCGACGGCGAAGTCCACGCCCGCGCCGATAAAAAGCTTGAGGCTCTCGTTGTCGGCGAGCACGCGGACCTTCCCCATCTCGCCTTTTCGCTCCAGCTCGAAGAGGTTGTCTTCGTTGCTGGTCGTGGCGTCGATCTTGCCGGCCAATAGCGCCTTCAGCCGATCGACGCTTCTGCCGCCGATGGGCACCAGCGTCACGTCGCGCTCGGGATCGAGCCCGAGGCGGAGGAGCGCCTGGTGCGTGATGCGGTCCTGACTGCTGCCCAAGTCGCCGGTGCCGACTTTTTTCCCCTTGAGGTCTTCGGCGCGCGCGATCTCCGGGCGGGAGAGGAGCTTGAGCACGCTGTAGCCCGTGTTGGCGACGAAGACCAGGTCGGCGCCGTCGCCGATCGCCGCGACGAGGTAGGGCGCGGTGGCGGCGTACATGTCGCTGTCGCGCCGGGCGAGCGCGGCCAGCAGCTCGTCGCTGGAGCCCGGCTCCTTGATCGTTATTTCCAGCCCGTACTTTTTGAACAGCCCGGCGTCGCGCGCGAGCCAGAGCGGCAGCTTGGGCGGCCTGGGCGGGTAGGAGACGAGCGTGAGTTTTTTCTCCTGACCCAGAGCCGTCGATACGAGCAGCAGGAGCAGCAAACAACAAACTCCGGCGGTCTTCATCCTGATTCCTATTGCCTAATGCCTGTTTATTGTTCCGGCCGGTCCTCGATTGGACGCGGAATCGGATTTTTATAATCCGGATGGAAAGAGAGGTCGATCGCCTTGCCCTCGATAAAAACCTTCTCGACCTTCTG
>DASWFA010000178.1:0-2428 GCA_036394475.1 Binatia bacterium | reverse complement strand
CGCGAGCGGCAGGCCGATCACGAGAAAGGCGATGCCGTTCAGGAAGGCGGCGCGCCGCCAGCCCCACGCATGGATCGCCTGGGAAAGGAGCGGCGTCAGCAGAAAGCCGCCGAGGCCGATCGAGGCGCTGATGATCGCCATCGCCATCGTGCGCCGGCGGATGAACCAGGTGTTGGCGAGGACGATCGGCGCGTCCATGAAGCCCGCCTGGAAAGAAAGCGAGACCACGCCCATGTAGACGACGAGCAGCATGAGGTAGCTGTGCACGCCGGAGAGCAGCATGTGGCCGATGCCCGTCATGACGAGCGCCATCATGATCAGCGGGCGCGGGCCGTAGCGGTCGAGGAAATAGCCGGCCACGGGCCCTTCGATGGCGCCCTGCGCGCGCGCGAAGGAAAAGACCAGCGACGTGGCGGCTCGGTTGAGCCCCAAGTCCTGGCTGAGCGGCAGGAAAAAAACCGAAAAGCCGTAGTAATAGAGACCGCCGCCGAGCATCCGGAGCGCGGCGCCGACGGCGACCATGCGCCAGCCGTAGAAGAGGCGGGAGAGGGACGTGAACATTGTAAGCGAAATCCAGAGCCTAGCCGACGATCGGCTATTCTGCAACTGGAGGAAAAAAATTCCTTATCGAGGAAGCCGGGCCGGAAGCCTCTCTCCGGGCCGATGCGATGGGTCCGGGTTACGTTCGGCGAAAAAACTACGCCCAAATAACTACGCTTGATATTTCGTTCCGACGCATCGGCCCTTCGAGATACTCCCATCCCGGCGCGGCGCCGGCGCTCGATTTTTGCCGCGCCCGGCCCCTGCGCAACGGGGAAAATATATGCTACGATCGACTGCGGAGGAAATTGCATGAAGCATGTCGTGACCCTCATACCCGGCGACGGGATCGGGCCGGAGGTGACCCGGCCGGCCCAGGAGATCATCCGGGCGGCGGGCGTGGAGATCGAATGGGAGAGCTTTATCGCCGGCGCGGAGGCCCTGGAGCGCGACGGCAAGACGGTCTCCCACGAGCTCTTGGACTCGATCCGAAGGAACCGGGCCGCCTTGAAGGGGCCGCTGACGACGCCGGTCGGCGAGGGCTTCAGCAGCGCCAACGTCGAGCTCAGAAAGGCGCTCGACCTCTACGCCAACCTGCGGCCGGTCAAAAGCCTGCCCGGCGTCAAGAGCCGCTACGACGACATCGACCTGATCGTGGTGCGCGAAAATACCGAGGGGCTGTACTCCGGCATCGAGCACGTGGTGGTGCCGGGCGTGGTCGAAAGCCTCAAGATCATCACCGAGCGGGCCTCGACGAAGATTTCCGAGTTCGCCTTCAAGCTGGCGCGCGAGCAGAAGCGCAAGAAGATCGCGGTGGTGCACAAGGCGAACATCATGAAGCTCTCCGACGGCCTGTTTCTGAGCTCGGCCAGGAACGTGGCGAAAAAATATCCCGACATTCCCGCGAGCGACGTGATCGTCGACAACGCCTGCATGCAGCTCGTGATCAACCCGTACCAGTACGACGTCCTGGTGTTGGAGAACCTCTACGGCGACATCATCTCCGATCTGGCCGCGGGGCTCGTCGGCGGCCTCGGGCTCGTCCCCGGCGCCAACATCGGCGACGACTGCGCCGTCTTCGAGGCGGTGCACGGCAGCGCGCCGGACATCAAGGGGCAGAACAAGGCCAACCCGACGGCGATGATCCTCGCCGCGATCATGCTGCTCAGGTACTTGAAGGAAGCGGCCGCCGCGGAGCGGATCTACGACGCCCTGGTCAACGTCTTCACCAGGCGAAAGGTCTTTACCGCCGACCTGGGCGGCGCCGCGACGACGACCGAGTTCACCAGGGCGGTTTTGGAGGAGGTGAGGGCCTGACCCGGTTTGGACGGTCCAGCGGGAAGGAGGCGTTATGCCGCTCGTACGCATCTCTTTGATGAAAGGCAAGCCAGAGGGCTTCGGCAGGCAAGTGGGCGCGGCCGTCTACCGGACGATGGTCGATGCGATCAACGTCCCGGCGAAGGATAATTTCCAGATCATCACCGAGCACGACGAGAACGGCCTGATCTACGATCCGAGCTATCTGGACGTCCGGCGCACGGACGGAATTATCTTCATCCAGATAACGCTCAACGAGGGGCGCTCGGTCGAGCTTAAAAAAGCCTTCTACAAAACGCTCGCGGAGCGGCTGCATCGGGAGCTCGACGTGCGCATGGAAGACGTGTTCGTAAGCCTCGTCGAGGTGAAAAAGGAAAACTGGTCTTTCGGGAACGGGGTCGCCCAGTACGCTTCATAGCGCGGGCGAGAAGGGAGAGCGGCATGCTGAAAGAATTCAAGGAATTCGCCATGCGGGGGAACGTCGTCGATTTGGCGGTCGGCGTGGTCGTCGGCGGCGCGTTCGGCCTGATCGCCAAGAGCCTGGTCGACGACGTGCTGATGCCGCCGATCG
>DASWFA010000177.1:0-6618 GCA_036394475.1 Binatia bacterium | reverse complement strand
TGACGGACCGGGTGCGCGCGGAGATGGAGCATCTGGTCCGGTACCCGCGGCGCATCCACGTCTACGTGGACGAAGGCCGGGTGATTTTCAGCGGCGAAGCGCTGGCGGACGAGCGCGATCAGCTGCTCGAGGGGGTGGGCGCGCTCCGCGGCGTGCGCGAGGTCGAAAACCGCCTGCAGTTCCATCAGGGCGCGGAGGAATTTCCCGGACTGGAAGGCGAGCTCAAGCCGAAGCCCGCCGGCCGGCCGGTCGATCTCCTCCACCGGCACTGGTCTCCGGCGGCGCGTTTGCTCGTCGGCGTCGCTTCGACCGCCGCGCTCGTGGGCCTGGGGATGCTCGCTTACGGTCGCTCGGAAACCAACGGCGGCGCGCCGAACGGCCGCGCCCACTGAAGATATATCTATGGCCACCACCGCAGCCGACGTCCTGGTCGAAGCTCTTTACGATTGGGGCGTCAGCGTCGTATTCGGACTGCCCGGCGACGGCATCAACGGGATCATGGAGGCGCTCCGGAAAAAGCAGGACCGCATCCGCTTCATCCAGGTGCGGCATGAGGAATCGGCCGCGTTCATGGCCTGCGGCTACGCCAAGTACACGGGCAAGCTGGGCGTCTGCCTCGCCACTTCCGGTCCCGGCGGCCTGCACTTGCTCAACGGCCTCTACGACGCCAAACTGGACGGCCAGCCGGTGCTCGCGATCACCGGGCACCATTATCACGACCTGATCGACACCCACGCCCAGCAGGACGTCGACCTCGACCGGGTCTTCATGGACGTCGCGGTTTACAACGCGCGGATCATGGGGCCGTCGCACGTCGAGCAGGTCGCGCACCTGGCCTGCCGCACGGCGCTGGCCTATCGCGGCGTGGCGCACATCAATTTTCCCGTCGATTTGCAAGACCATGAGATCGACGAGCATTCCAAGCGCAACGTGCCGGGCCATACGTCGAGAGTTTTCGCCGGCGGCGTGGAGGTGCCGGCGGAGTACGATCTCAAAAACGCCGCCGAGATCTTAGACGCGGGCAGAAAGGTCGCGATCCTCGCCGGGCAGGGGGCGCTCCACGCCGGCGACGAGCTGGAGGCCGCGGCGGAAAAATTGGCCGCGCCGATCGTCAAGGCGCTTCTGGGCAAAGCGGCGGTGCCGGACGACAGCCCCTATACCACGGGCTCGATCGGGCTGCTCGGCACCCGGCCGTCCCAGAACGCGCTCGAATCCTGCGACACGCTGCTGATGGTCGGCAGCTCGTTCCCGTATATCGAATTCCTGCCCAAGCCCGGGCAGGCGCGGGGCGTCCAGATCGACATCGATCCAACCCGGATCGGGCTGCGCTACCCGGTCGAAATCGGCCTTGTCGGCGACAGCCGGATCACGCTGCAACGGCTCCTGCCGCTGCTGCGCCGCAAGGAAGACCGGAGCTTTTTACACGCCGCGCAAGAGGGGATGAAGGAGTGGTGGAAGCTGATGGAGGAGCGCGGCACCCGGCGCGACCGGCCGATGAAGCCCGAGGTCGTCGCCTGGGAGCTGGGCAAGAGGCTCGCCCCCGACGCGATCGTTTCCGGCGACTCGGGCACCATCGCCACCTGGTTCGCGCGCCTGATCCCCGCGCGGCGCGGGCAAAGTTTTTCCCTGTCGGGGACGCTCGCGTCGATGGCCAACGGCATGCCCTACGCGATCGCCGCGCAGATCGCCCATCCGGAAAGGCAGTGCGTCGCGTTCGTCGGCGACGGCGGCTTTTCCATGCTGATGGCCGAGTTCGCCACCGCGGTCAAATACAAGCTCCCGATCAAAGTCGTCATCATCAAGAACAACGCCCTCGGGCAGATCAAATGGGAGCAGATGGTTTTTTTGGGCAACCCGGAATACGGCTGCGACCTCCAGCCGATCGATTTCGCCGCCTTCGCGCGCGCCTGCGGCGGGGCCGGCTTCACGATCGAAGATCCGGCGGAGTGCGGCGCCACGCTCGAGCGCGCCCTGGCGACGCCCGGGCCGGTGGTCGTGGAAGGGGTGGTCGATCCTTTCGTGCCGCCGATGCCGGCGAAGATCACGCTGGACCAGGCGGCGAAATTCGCGCTCTCGCTCGCCCGCGGCGAGCCCAACCGCTCGAAGATCGCCTGGACGGTGTTGGCCGACAAGGTGCGCGAGCTGATTTGAGCGAGCAGTCATGCCGGCAGAGATCATCGGCCGCGACGAAGTGCGGCAATGGACGGCGGCGGGCGCCGCTCTGGTCGAGGTCTTGCCGGAAAAAGAGTACCGGGAAGCGCACCTGCCGGGAGCCGTCAATCTGCCGCTGAAGACGCTCGACGCGGCCGCGGCGGCGCGCCTCCGGGAACAAGCCCGGATCATCGTTTATTGCTACGACAGCCAGTGAGACCTCTCCCGGCGGGCCGCGGCGCGGCTCCAGCGACTGGGTTTTCGCCGACTGCTGGTTTACGCCGGCGGGAAGGCGGACTGGATGGCCTACGGACTGCCGGTGGAGCGGCGCAACGGGCCGCGCCTGGTGGGGGATGAAATGCGGCGCGAATTTCCCCTGTGCCTTTTGACCGATAGCGTCGGCATGGCCCGCCAGGCGGCCTACGAGATGGGCATGGACGTTTGTCCGGTCCTCGACGAGGAAGGCGTGGTCCTGGGGCTCTGCACCCGGGCTTCCCTGCACGCGCACCCGTCGATCAACGTGGAGCTCGTGATGGACCCCGGCCCGACCACGGTCCGCCCCAGCATGCCGGTGGAAAAGGCTTTCAAGCTTATGGAGCGCGACAAAATCCCGCTCCTCCTGGTGACGACGCCCGAGGGAAAATTGCTCGGCTTCTTCAACCATCGCGGCGGCGCCGAAGCCGCCGAGGGGAGCGCGCCGTAATGGAGACGGGCTACTCGCTGTCGAGCGAAGAACACCCGCCGGCCGATCTCGTGCGCTTCGCGCGCGTCGCCGAGGACAGCGGGTTCACCTTCGCGCTCATCTCCGATCACTTCCACCCGTGGATCGGGCGCCAGGGGCACAGCCCGTTCGTCTGGAGCGTGATCGGCGGCATTTCCCAGGCGACGCGGCGCCTGTCGCTCGGGACCGGCGTCACCTGTCCCACCCTGCGCACCCACCCGGCGATCATCGCCCAGGCCGCGGCCACAAGCGCCCTCATGATGCCGGACCGTTTTTTTCTCGGCCTCGGCACCGGGGAAAATCTGAACGAGCATATTCTGGGGCGGTACTGGCCGCCCATCGAGGTGCGCCGGGAGATGCTCCGCGAGGCGGTCGAGATCCTGCGGCTCCTCTGGAGGGGCGGCAGCCGGAGCCACCGGGGAAAATATTTTACGGTGGAAGCCGCCCGGATCTTCAGCCTGCCGGACCGGCCGCCGCCGATTCTCATCGCCGCCGCCGGGAAGAAGTCCGCCGACCTGGCGGGACGGATCGCCGACGGCCTGATCGGCGTGGCGCCGCAATCGGACGTGGTGAAGACCTTCCGTATCTCGGGGGGCACGGGCAAGCCTTGCTACGGGCAGATGAAGGTCTGCTGGGCGGAAAGCGAAGACGCGGCCAAAGCCGTCGCGCGCGCCGTATGGCCGGTGGCGGGCCTCCCGGGGAGCCTCATGACCGAGCTGGCGACCCCCGCGCTGTTCGAGCAGGCGTCCGGCCTCGTGACGGAAGAGGCGGTCGCGAACAAGATCGTCTGCGGGCCCGATCCGGCGCGGCATATCGAGAAGATCGACCAATACCGCGACGCCGGATTCGACCACGTTTACGTTCATCAAGTAGGCCCCGATCAGGAGGGCTTCTTCCGCTTTTACGAGCGGGCGGTCTTGCCGAAGTTACATTAAATTCCCCGACCTCCCACTCATTGGGCCATCGAGTATTTACCCGATACTCTTAGCCGCTTTAGACCTGTATCCTATTACATCAGGGCCGCGCGGCCCGCGCGTAGGGAAAAAATGACAAAAACAGCGCAAAACCCGCTGTGTTTGGCGGCGATGGCCGATCTGCACTACACCAAGACCTCGCACGGCAAGTTGAGGCCCATCTTCGCCGAGGTCGCGGAAAGCGCCGATATTCTCCTGTTGTGCGGCGATCTGGTGGACTATGGGCTCCCGGAAGAGACCGAGGTGCTCGCTAAGGAATTGGCCATCGTGAAAATTCCCATCCTCGCGGTGTTCGGCAATCATGAGTACGAGTCCGGCAAAGAAGAGGAGGTGCAGCGGATTCTCGCCGGCGTGGGCGTCAACATACTGGACGGCACCGCCTGCGAGGTGCTGGGCATCGGTTTTGCCGGCGTCAAGGGGTTCGCCGGCGGCTTCGGCCAGGCTTCGCTCCAGCCCTGGGGCGAGCCGGCGATTAAAAAATTCGTCCAGGAAAGCATCTCCGAGGCGCTCAAGCTGGAATCGGCGCTGGCGAAGCTCCGGACCCCGCATCGCATCGCGCTGCTCCATTACGCGCCCATCCAGGCGACGGTGGAGGGCGAGCCCCCGCCGATCTATCCGTTCTTGGGCTCGAGCCGCCTGGAAGAGCCGCTCAACCGATATCCTGTGACCGCCGTGTTTCACGGGCACGCGCACCACGGGCGTCCGGAAGGGCGGACCCAGTCCGGCGCGCCGGTGTACAACGTGGCGCTCAAGGTCCTCAAGGAAAATTTCCCCGACCGGCCCCTGTTTCGCCTGTTTGAAATTCCGCCGGAGGGCCCGTCCGTAAACGGCGGCGGCATGTTCCCGGAGGCGGCGACATGAACACCTGCGCGTCCAACGGCGAGCCCGGCGACGGCGCGGGCAAGGAGTTTTACTACCGCACGCTGGTGGCGATGAACCGGGCGAAAGTGCCGTACCTCATCGGCGGCGCCTATGCGCTCCAGGTCTATACCGGGATCGCCCGGGACACGAAGGACGTCGATCTCTTCGTGCGCCCGGAGGACTGCGAGCGCGCCTTGAAAGCGCTGGCCGAGACCGGCTGTCAAACCGAGCTCACGTTTCCCCACTGGCTCGGCAAGGCCTATTGCGGCGAATATTTTGCCGACATCATCTTCAGCTCCGGCAACGGCGCCGCCCGGGTGGACGACGGCTGGTTCGAGCACGCGGTGGACGCCGAGCTGCTCGGCGTGCCGGTCAGGCTCTGCCCGGCGGAAGAGATGATCTGGTCGAAGGCCTACGTCGAGGAGCGCGAGCGCTACGACGGCGCCGACATCGCGCACCTGGTCCGCGCGCGCGGCGGCCGGATGGACTGGCGGCGCCTCATCGATCGGTTCGGCCCGCACTGGCGGGTGCTGTTCGGCCACCTCGTTCTCTTCGGCTTCGTCTATCCCCCGCACCGCTCCGAGGTTCCCGAGTGGGTCATGCGCGAATTGGCCCGGCGGCTGGAAGAGGAGACTGCGGCGCCGCCGCCGGCGGAGAAGGTCTGCCAGGGGACGCTGCTTTCCCGGGAGCAATATCTCGTCGACATTCAATGCTGGGGCTACCAGGACGCGCGCCTTCTGCCGGAGGGGAGCATGACCCGGGCGGAAACCGATCATTGGACGGCGGCCATCGGAGACGATAAAAAACCGTAAGCGCGAACGCATCCAGCTTCCCCAACGCTTATTCTTCCCCGCGCCGGCCTTGGCGAAACATGAAACCTGGATGGCAATAGCGACATGGACCATCGCGTCGTCATTCTCGGCGGGGGGTTCGGCGGCCTCTACGCCGCGCAATCCTTAAAAAACGCGCCCGTCCAGGTGACGCTGATCGACCGGCGGAACTTTCATCTCTTTCAGCCTCTCCTCTATCAAGTCGCGACCGGCTGGCTCTCTCCCGCGAACATCGCGTCCACGCTCCGCGCGGTCCTCAGGCGGCAGCAAAACACCCGGGTCTTTTTGGGCGAGGCGATCGGCGTCGACGTCGGGCGGCGGCAGGTCGCGCTCGTCGACGGCAGCGTGCCGTACGACACGCTGATCGTCGCGACCGGATCGCGCCATCATTACTTCGGCAACGAGCGCTGGGAGGCGCTCGCGCCGGGGCTCAAGACGGTCGAAGACGCGACCGAGATCCGCGGGCGCATCTTTCTCGCCTTCGAAGCGGCGGAGCGCGAGACCGACGCGGCGAAGCGGCGGGCCTATTTGACTTTCGTCATCGTCGGCGGCGGGCCGACGGGGGTCGAGCTGGCCGGCGCGCTGGGCGACATCGCCCGGGACACGCTGAGAAAAGACTTTCGCAACATCGATCCGGCCGACGCCCGGATCCTGCTGCTCGAGGCGATGGACCGGATTCTGTTGACCTATCCGCGCGAGCTTTCGGATAAGGCGGCGGCCTTTCTCGGCCGCGCTGGCGTCACGGTCCGGACGGGCGCCGTGGTCGCGGACATACGTCCCGACGCCGTCGTCATCAAGCGGGAGGGAGCGACGGAGGAGATCCCCTGCCGCACCGTCGTCTGGGCGGCCGGGGTCAAGGCTTCGTTTCTCGGCAAGATATTGTCGGATGCCACCGGGGCCCAATTGGATCGCGGCGGCCGGGTCCTGGTCGAGCCGGACTTGACGCTGCCCGGCCATCCCGAGATCTTCGTCATCGGCGATCTGGCCAACTACCCGCATCCAACCGGCCAGCCGCTGCCCGGCGTCGCGCCCGTCGCGATGCAGCAGGGACGCTACGCCGCCAGGGTCTTGCAAAGCCGGC
>DASWFA010000176.1:0-2595 GCA_036394475.1 Binatia bacterium | reverse complement strand
CCGAATTTTTCCTTGAAGCGCTCGAGCGGAACGACCGCCTTGGCCATGGCGCGGTGGCCGCCGGCGCTGCCGACGTCGTCGAACAGCCGCTTCATGATATCGCCGGCGCTCTTCACGTGGCCGACGTTCCGCGCCGAGATCACGACCCGATTGCCGGAAAGGCCGGAGACGATGCCCCATTCGACGCCTTCGATCTGGAGGGCGAACTCCGCCATCTGCGGGATCACGTCCTCGCGCTTGACTTCGCCCATATGGATCACCGCGACGCCGTCGGTCAGCTGCAGGCGGCTGAGCGCCCGGCCGAGCGCCTCCAGATCCTCGCGCGGCAGCGCGGGGCGCTCCATCTTCATGATCATGGCGCGGTTGGCGAACGGATAGAGAAAGGTGAAGGCGTCCACGTCGACGATGTGGCTGCCGCGCTCCAGAAACAGCGTGTCGGTCTTGATGCCGTAGAGCAGCGCGGTCGCGAGCCGCTGCGACGGCTCCATGCCCGCGGCGCGGAGATAATCGGTGAAGATGGTCGAGGTCGCGCCGTACTGCGTCCGGAGATCGGCGAAGCGGGCCGTAAAGGGGGCGCGCTTGGGATGGTGGTCGACCACCA
Organism: Binatia bacterium; assembly: GCA_036394475.1. GTDB lineage: Bacteria > Desulfobacterota > Binatia > UBA9968 > UBA9968 > JAJPJQ01. The sequence goes on along the minus strand of DASWFA010000176.1, from coordinate 1,994 downwards.
GATCGACCCGCCCGAGCTTCTGCTGAAAATAGGGCGGCTGCACGTCCACCAGCGCGAGCCGGGCGCCGTCCTGGTGCAGGTCGGCCTCGGTAATGCGGTCGATTTGAATATCGAGCAGGCGGATCATCGCCAGATTTTCCGGCCGCGTGACCTCGCCGAACGTGACGATCGGCGTCGTGGCGCGGTTCCGCCCCAAAAGCTCGCGCAGCGCCAGCGCGCTGCCGATCGCGTCCGGGTCGGGGTCGTGCTGCAAGAGGATGTGGATCTTGTCTTTTTCCCGGAACAGCGCGCGGATCGTCTCCACCCGGCGCCGGTTCAGGGCGTCGAGGAGCTGGGGGGCGCAAAACTCCTCGAAGATGTCCTCCAGCGGTATCTGCCGCATCAGCCGGTCTCGGACGCTGCCGGTCGATCTTTTTCCCGAGGAGAGAGAGAGGAGCGGCAGATCCGGCTTCAAGGCCCGGAGTTGCGTGTACACCCGCTCCCACAGTTGCAGGCTGCGGATGAAAAGGATGACCTGATCGACCCGCTCCAGGTGGGTTTTCTCGTAGATCTCCGGCCGGTCGAGCTCGCCCCACTGGCTGCTGCCGCCGCGCCGCCGGATGCGCCGGGCCGCCTCCGCGTCCTGCACCAGGAAGAGGACCTCGCTCCGCTTGGCCGCCAGCTTGCGCATGAACTGGAAGAGCAGGTCGTCTTCACATATGGCGAGGTATTTCATAGATTATCCCTCGAAAGGGACAGCGCAATGAAGCTCTTCGGGGGAGGCGCGTCACCGCAAATGCGCGAGAAACCCTTATCATCTTCGACCCCGCTTTTCCACCGACTTGAACCCGGCCGCCGAAGCTTATAAAGCAATGCCAAAGGGCGTAACGGAGGCGCGCAAATCATGATCAACAGCGGCGAGAGGGGCTTCGGCCTGCCCAAGTTCAGCGCGGCGGAGCGGGAGCGGCGCTGGGGCAGAGTGCGGGAGCTGATGCGGCGCGCGGGGCTGGACGCGATCATCGGTTTTCCCAACCAGAGCCACTGGGACCAGTTCCAGGCCGACGTCCGCTACCTCACCCACATCGGCGGCCACCAGACCGAGGTGGCGGTGGTCTTTCCGCTGTCGGGCGCCGCGACGGCCTTCGTGCGCGGCGCCAACGAGGTCGAATGGTGGCGGATCGCCCAGGACTGGGTCCACGACATCCGCCAGACGCGCCGGACCTGGGCCGACCCGGTGATCGAGCGCATGAGGGAATTGAAGCTCGACGGCGCGCGCGTCGGCGTGAGCGGCCTTTCCGGCCTGCTCCGCGCGCCCGAAGGCACCGTGGTCTCGGGCATGCTGGAAAAGGTCAAGCAGGCGTTTCCCAAGGCGCGGATCGAGAACGCGACCGAGCTGCTCCAGGACGCGCGCTCGATCAAAGGCAAAGAGGAGGTCGCCTGGATCGAGCGGGCGGCGGGGATTCTCGACCGCGTGGTCGACGCGATCGCCGCGAAGGCGCGGCCCGGCGTCATGGAAAACGAGGTCGTGGCCGAGATCTGGCGCACCATCATCGCCAACGGCGGCGACTACCCGTCGATGACCCACTGGGGCGCCGGCAAAGACGTCCCGTGGGCCTGCCGCATCGCGCCGCACCGGAAGCTCGAGCCGGGCGACATGATCAACACCGAGCTCGAGGCCAAATACGGCGGCTACATCGCCCAGACCGTCCAGGCCGCCTGCCTCGGAAAAATTCCGCCGGAGCTCAAGCGCGCGTTCGAGGTCAGCGTGGAGATTTTCGACGATCTCGTCGCCTTCATGAAGCCGGGCGCCACCTACCGCGCGGTGATCGCCCGCTATCAAAACCTGGTCCGCGAGTCGGGCCACATCCCCAAAGGCATGCTGCTGCACGGGCGCGGCATCGGCGAGGACCGGCCGCAGGTGACCGGCGAGGCGGACGTGGGCTACACGACGGCGCAGTACACCATGCACCTCGACATCCCGCTCGTGGAGGGCAACGTCATGGTCTTGAAGCCGG
>DASWFA010000175.1:0-9577 GCA_036394475.1 Binatia bacterium | reverse complement strand
TCGAGGTGCCGGTCGGTCCGGCGCTCGTGGGCCGCGTCGTCGACGCGCTCGGCCGCCCGATCGACGGCAAGGGCGACATCCTCTCGAACGCCACCCGCAAGGTCGAGAGCGAAGCACCCGGCATCATCGTCCGCCAGCCGGTGAAGGAGCCGCTCCAGACCGGCATCAAGGCGATCGACGCCATGATCCCGATCGGTCGCGGGCAGCGCGAGCTGATCATCGGCGACCGCCAGACCGGCAAGACGGCCGTCGCACTCGACACCATCATCAATCAGCGCGGCGGCGACGTGATGTGCTTCTACGTCGCCATCGGCCAGAAGCGCTCCACGGTCGCGCAGGTCGTCGACAAGCTCTCGCGATTCGGCGCCATGGACTACACCATCGTCGTCGCCGCGACCGCCTCCGAGTCGGCGCCGCTCCAGTACATCGCCCCCTACAGCGGCTGCACGATGGGCGAGTACGTCCGCGACAACGGCGGCCACGCGCTGCTCGTCTACGACGACCTCTCCAAGCACGCGGTCGCCTACCGCCAGCTCTCGCTCTTGCTCCGCCGGCCGCCGGGGCGCGAGGCCTATCCGGGCGACGTTTTCTATCTCCACTCGCGCCTGCTGGAGCGCGCCGCCAAGATGTCGGACGCGCGCGGCGGCGGCTCGCTCACGGCGCTGCCGATCATCGAGACCCAGGCGGGCGACGTCTCCGCCTACATCCCGACCAACGTCATCTCCATCACCGACGGCCAGATATTCCTCGAAAGCGATCTCTTTTATTCCGGCGTCCGCCCCGCGATCAACGTCGGCATCTCGGTCTCGCGGGTCGGCGGCAACGCGCAGATCAAGGCGATGAAGCAGGTCGCCGGCACGCTCCGCCTCGAGCTCGCGCAGTACCGCGAGATGGCGGCCTTCGCCCAGTTCGGCTCCGACCTCGACCAGGCGACGCAGCGGCAGCTCCAGCGCGGCAGCCGGCTGGTCGAATTGTTAAAGCAGGGGCAGTACGAGCCGGTCCCGGTCGAGAAGCAAGTGCTGATCATCTTCGCCGGCACCAACGGCTATATCGACGACCTGCCGATCCCGGCGCTCAAAAAATTCGAGCAGGACCTCTACGCCTTCGTCGAGGCCAGGCACCCGGACGTCTTCGCCGATATTTTAAAGAAGCGCGAGCTCGACAACGAGCTGCGCGCCAAGCTCAAAAAGACGCTGGAAGAGTTCAAGACGCATTTCAAGGCTTAGTTTCAGGTTTCAAGTTGCAAGTTTCAAGACTGTAAAACGTAAAGTTGCAGCCGGAGGTTCTCAAGCGTGCGCGGGCCGGGATTTAACTCGAAACCCGAAACCCGCAACGCGAAACTTCAATAATGGCGACGCTCAAAGTCATACGCAAGCGGATCGGCTCGATCCGCAACACGCAGCAGATCACCAAGGCCATGAAGATGGTCTCGGCGGCCAAGCTGCGCCGCGCGCAGGAGGCGGCGGTGGCGGCGCGCCCCTACGCCGACAAGATGGCCGAGCTGTTCAAGAACCTGATCGCCCGGGTCGCGCGCGAGGCGCACCCGCTGCTCGGGCAGCGCGACGAGAAAAAGATCGATCTCGTGCTGCTCACCTCCGACCGCGGCCTCTGCGGCGGCTACAACGCCAACCTGATCCGCGCCGCCGAGGCGTTTATCCGGCGCGAGGGCGCCGGCAAGGAGATCGAGCTCGTGCTCGTCGGGCGGAAGGGCGGCGACTATTTCCGCCGCCGCAAGGCCGCCATCGCCGACCGCTACGTGAACATCCTGGGGAGCGCCGCCGACCAGCTCGCGGGCGAGATCGCCGAGAAGGCGATCGGCCGGTTCATCCGGGGCGAGACCGACGCCGTCTATATTCTCTACGGGCGCTTCCGCTCGGCGCTCTCGCAGGTGCCGACGCTGGAGAAGCTCCTGCCGGTGGCGCTGCCGCAAGACCAGAAGCCGGAGCAGACGACCGAATATTTGATCGAGCCGAGCATCGAGGCCCTGCTCGCGAGCCTGCTCTCCAGGGTCGTTCGGGTGGCGATCTACCGGGCGCTCCTGGAGGCGACGGCGAGCGAGCACGGCGCGCGCATGACCGCGATGGACTCGGCGACCGCGAACGCCTCGAAGATGATGGGGAGCCTCACGCTGCAGATGAACCGCGCGCGCCAGGCGTCGATCACCCGCGAGCTGATGGAGATCGTCGGCACCGCCGAAGCGCTGAAATAATAGTTCCGAGTTCCGAGTTTCGGATTTCCTGTTTCAAGGGTCGGAGGGCGGTTTGGTTTCCGTTCGTTGCGATAATATTCGGCAGCTCAGTCGCGAAACTTGAAACGAGAAACTTAGTCGAGTGATCCGGAGGTTGAAAGCATGAACAGTACGGGCAAAGTGACGCAGGTGCTGGGCGCCGTCGTCGACGTGGAGTTCTCCGACGGCGCGCTGCCGCCGATCTACAACGCGCTCAAGGTGAGCAACCCGGCGATCAGCGACGAGAAGTGGAACCTCGTGCTCGAGGTGGCGCAGCACCTGGGCGAGAACACGGTGCGCTGCGTCGCGATGGACGCGACCGAGGGGCTGGTACGCGGCATCGACGTCATGGACACCGGCGCGGGCATCACGGTGCCGGTCGGCGAGGGCACGCTCGGGCGGATCATCAACGTCATCGGCCAGCCGGTCGACGAGCAGGGGCCGATCCAGGCAGAAAAGTTCTATCCGATCCACCGCCCGACTCCGGAATTCGTCGATCAGGACACCAAGGTCCAGGCGCTCGAGACCGGCATCAAGGTCGTCGATCTCCTGGCGCCCTACGCCCGCGGCGGCAAAGTCGGCCTGTTCGGCGGCGCCGGCGTCGGCAAGACCGTCATCCTGATGGAGCTCATCAACAACGTCGCCATGAAGCACGGCGGCTATTCCGTCTTCGGCGGCGTCGGCGAGCGCACCCGCGAGGGCAACGACCTCTGGCTCGAGATGAAGGAGTCGGGCGTCATCAACAAGGCGGCGCTGGTCTACGGCCAGATGAACGAGCCGCCCGGAGCGCGCGCGCGCGTCGCGCTGACGGCGCTCACGCTGGCGGAATACTTCCGCGACGACGAGGGGCGCGACGTGCTGCTCTTCCTCGACAACATCTTCCGCTTCACGCAGGCGAACTCCGAGGTCTCGACGCTGCTCGGCCGCATGCCCTCCGCCGTCGGCTACCAGCCCACGCTGGCGACCGACCTCGGCGAGCTGCAGGAGCGGATCACCTCCACGCGCAAGGGCTCGATCACTTCCGTCCAGGCGATCTACGTCCCGGCCGACGACCTGACCGACCCGGCGCCGGCCACGACCTTCGCCCATCTCGACGCGACCACGGTGCTGTCGCGCCAGATCGCCGAGCTCGGCATCTACCCGGCGGTCGACCCGCTCGACTCGACCTCCCGCATCCTCGACCCGCACGTGGTCGGCGCGGAGCACTACGACGTCGCGCGCCAGGTGCAGGTGATCCTCCAGCGCTACAAGGACCTGCAGGACATCATCGCGATTCTCGGCATGGACGAGCTTTCCGAGGACGACCGGCTGACCGTCGCGCGCGCGCGCAAGATCCAGCGCTTTCTCTCGCAGCCGTTCCACGTCGCCGAGGCGTTCACCGGCACGCCCGGGGTCTACGTCGAGCTCAAGGACACGATCCGCGCTTTCAAGGAGGTCGTCGACGGCAAGCACGACGACATCCCGGAGCAGGCGTTTTACATGGTCGGCACGATCGAGCAGGCGGTCGAGAAGGCTAAGAAGCTGGCCGCGGGGTAAAAACAGACCTCCCCCTAACCCCCTCCTTAGCAAGGAGGGGGATGGGGGGTGGTTTAGTTCCGGGTTTCAAGCCCGGCAGACTTTAAACCAGAAACCAGAAACTATTTGTAGGTCATGGCTGATAAGATTCAACTTAGATTAGTAACCCCGACGCGTCTCCTTCTCGACGAGGAGGTGGACGAGGTCACGGCGCCGGGCGTCATGGGCGAGTTCGGCGTGCTGCCCAACCACATCGCCTTTCTCACCATCCTCCAGCCGGGGGAGCTCGCCTACAAGCAGGGCGGCAAGGCGACCCGGCTCGCCGTCGCCGGCGGCTACGCCGAGGTGCTCGACAACGTCATGACGGTGCTCGCCGACGCCGCCGAGTTCGCCGACGAGATCGACGTCGCGCGGGCGCAGCGCGCGAAAGAAGAGGCGGAGAAAAATCTGGCCGCGGCCGCCGCGAGCCCCGAAGAGCGGGAATTGGCCCTGTGGGAGGCGGCGGTCAAGCGCGCCGCCGTCCGGCTCGAGGTTGCAAGTAAAGAGGCGAGAAGATAGACCGGGTGAGAGGAATCGTATGACCAAGCCCTTCAAGCCCGCGCGCCAGATGTGGAGCAAGCTCTTCACCTACGACTACTGGATGGAGTCGGTCGGCATCCCGATCCACAAGGGCTTTTACATCGCCGACTTGAGGACCATCGAGCTCGGCTGGTGGGAAGAGCGCAAATGCATGAGCGCGTTCATCCAGCTCGCCGGACAGGAGGGGGTGAGCGCCGCCCGCGTGACCGAGATTCCCCCGGGCGAGACGCTGCCGCCGCTCAAGTTCGGCCTCGACGAGGTGGTCTACGTCGTCTCGGGCCGCGGCCTCACCAACATCTGGTACGAGGGCAGCGCGAAGAAGAGCTTCGAATGGCAGCAGCACAGCATGTTTTTGATCCCGCACGGGACGCACCACCAGTTCAGCAACATGCAGGGCGACAAGCCGGTGCGCCTGCTCCAGTACAGCTACTTCCCGCTCGCGCTCTCCGCCGTCCCCGATCCGGATTTTTTCATCAACAACCCCTACGCGAGCCCGAACGAGCTGGCGGAGCACGAGAGCTATTATTCCGAAGCCAAGGCGGTGAACCTGCCCGAGGGCGCCGACCCCAAGGGGCGGCGCGTCTACTGGTACGGGAATTTCTTCCCCGACATGAAGGCCTGGGAGAAGCTCGACGCCAACGACCGCCGGGGCGCCGGGGGAAAAAGCGTTTACATCCTGTTTCCCAACTGCGAGATGTTCGCGCACATGTCGGTCTTCGCCTCGCGCACCTATAAAAAAGCCCACCGCCACGGCCCCGGCCGGGTGATCGTCATCCCCGCGGGCGAGGGCTACTCGATCATGTGGGAAGAGGGCAAGGAGAAGATCGTCGCCCCCTGGCAGGAGTGCAGCATGCTGGTCCCGCCCAATAAATGGTTCCACCAGCATTTCAACCTGGGCGGCACGCCGGCGCGCTATCTGGCACTGCATTCGCCGATGCAGTTCTACGGCCATGCGGAAAAAGTCGAGGACCGGGCCAAGGACCAGATCGAATATCCCAACGAGGACCCGTTCATCCGAAGGAAGTTCGAGGAAGAGCTGGCCAAGCGGGGGCTGACTTCGCTCGTGCCGGACGAGGCCTACAAGAACAAAGATTTCGAGTGGTCCAAGGCGATGGGGAAGCAGTAACGGGTCTGTAAAACCCCCGATTTACCATCCGCCCGCTCCGGAGAGGGAAGTTGGTCGGGGCGCTCGCCGCCGTCCACTCTCCGAGCCCGCGCGATGGGTCCGTGATCGATCCCATGGCCGCTCATCGGACGCGCGGGCTCTTCGAGCGGGCACCGGCTTCGCGCCTGCGCGGAGATCCCGAACCGAGCAAGCCGTTGGGTTTGAAGCGATCAATTTTCTCACGTAAGGTACACTGAATGCACGATCAGGACGAAGACCACGAGCATTTCGAGCTGCCGCCGGACGCCATCGTCGAGGATATCGAGGGGCTGGAGATGTTCACGCTCAAGAGCGTGGGCATCGACATCGGCTCGTCCACGTCCCACCTGGTGTTTTCCCAGCTGACGCTCCGGCGCGAAGGGGCGTCGCTCTCCGGCCGCTTCAAGGTCACGGACCGGAAGGTGCTCTTTCGCTCCGACATCATGCTCACGCCCTATCTTTCCGGCACCTCGATCGACGTCGAGAAGGTCAAGCGGTTCATCGAGGACGCCTACCGCAAGGCCGGCCTCCGGCCCGACGAGATCGACACCGGCGCGGTCATCATCACCGGCGAGGCGCTCAAGAAAGAGAACGCGCAGCCGATCGTGGAGTACTTCGCCAAGTTCTCCGGCAAATTCATCTGCGCCGCGGCCGGGCACAACCACGAGGCGCTGCTCGCCGCCTACGGCTGCGGCGCGGTCGACCTGTCGAAATCCGAGAGCAACACGGTCCTCAACGTCGACATGGGCGGCGGCACGACGAAGTTCTCGCTCGTCGAAAACGGCGCGGTGACGCAGACCGCCTCGGTCAACATCGGCGCGCGGCTGATCGCCTTCGACGACAACGATGTCGTCACGCGCATCGAGGACGCCGGGAAAATGCTCATGGGCCGGCTCGGCCACGCCGTCGAGCTGGGGAAAAAAATAACCCCGAAGCAAAAGGAAGAGCTCGCCGCCCTGATGGCGAAGGTCCTGTTCGAGCTGATCGAGGGCGAGCCCTCGACGCCGCTCGCCAAAGGGCTCATGGTGACGCCGCCCTTCACCCACTACCGCGGCTTCGACCAGATCGACCACATCGTCTTTTCCGGCGGCGTCTCGGAGCACGTTTACGACCGCGACCGCAACGCCTACGGCGACGTCGGCCCGCACCTCGGCAAATCCATGCGGGAGTATTTAAAAAAACTGCCCAGGAAGGACATGCTGCGCGAGCCGATCGAAGGCATCCGCGCGACGGTCATCGGCGCCGGGGAATACACCGTCCAGGCGAGCGGCAACACGAGCTATATCTCCGACCCGGCGGTGCTGCCGGTCTTCGCGTTGAAAGTCGTGCGCGCCACGCTGAAGTCCGGCCGGCCGCCGCTCGCCGCGCTCCAGCAGTCGCTGGCGAAATACGACCTCGCGTCCTGGACCGCCGGGCTGGCGCTGTCCCTGTCCCTCGACGGGCAGCTCGACTATAAAACGATCCGGGCGCTGGCGGAGGCGGTGGCGGCGGTGTGCCAAACGACGGCCCAGGACAAGAGCCCGCTCTACCTCGCGCTCGATCTCGACGTGGCCAAATCGCTCGGCGCGATCTTGAAGGAAGAGCTCCATCTCGACCGCGAGATTATCGCGATCGACGGCATCGAGGTGGGCGATCTCGACTATATCGACATCGGCGAGCCGATGGGCATCACCGAGGTGATACCGGTCACGGTCAAATCCCTGATGTTCCCCGGCGCCAAGCTGAATTAAACGCAAAAGTTAAGGAGACGAGCCATGGCAGACAAAAAGCCCTTCAAGCCCCAGCGCCAGATGTGGAGCAAGAAGTTCACCTACGACTACTGGATGGAATCGACCGGCGTGCCGGTCATCACCGGCTTTTTCATCGACGATCTGAGGACCTCCAAGCTCGGCTGGTGGGAAGAGCGCCAGATGCATACGGCCTTCATCCAGCTGATGGGCCAGGAGGGGGTGAGCTCGACGCGGCTCACCGAGATCGCCCCGGGCGAAACGTCCAAGCCGCTCAAGTTTTCCCTCGACGAAGTGGTCTACGTCATCGCCGGGCGCGGCCTCACCACCGTCTGGTACGACGGCAGCAGCGCGAAGAAGAGCTTCGAGTGGCAGCAGCACAGCATGTTTTTGATCCCGCACGGCGCGCACCACACCTTCAGCAACATGCAGGGCGACAAGCCGGTCCGGCTGCTGCACTACAGCTACCTGCCGCTCGGCCTCTCGGCGGTGCCCGATCCCGACTTTTTCTTCAACAACCCGCGCGCCTCGGCGGACGACATGACCGAACAGGAGGAGTATTACTCCGAGGCGAAGATGGTCCAGGCGCAGGAGGCGGACGAGGCCCTGGGGCTGCACTATTACTGGTACGGCAACTTCTTTCCCGACATGAAGGCGTGGTCCAAGCTCGACGCCAACGAGCGCCGGGGCGCCGGCGGCAAGAGCGTCTATATCCAGTTTCCCAACTCGGAAGTCTCGGCGCACATGTCGGTCTTCGCGCCGCTGACCTATAAAAAAGCCCACCGCCACGGGCCGGGGCGCGCGATCGTCATCCCCGCGGGCGAGGGGTACTCGATTATGTGGGAAGAAGGCAAGGAAAAGATCGTCTGCCCGTGGCACGAGTGCAGCATGCTCGTGCCGCCCAACAAATGGTTCCACCAGCACTTCAACGCCGGCGGCGGCCCGGCGCGCTACCTGGCGCTCCACCCGCCCATGCAGTTCCACGGCCACGCGGAAAAGATCGAGGACCGGGCCAAGGACCAGATAGAGTATCCGGACGAGGACGCGTTTATCCGGAAAAAGTTCGACGAAGAGCTGACCCGGCGCGGCGTCAAGTCGATCATGCCGGCCGAGGCCTACACCAACCGCGATTACGAGTGGTCCAAGAGCATGGGGAAGAAATAAAAAAGTTTCGGGTTTCGGGTTTCAAGCTCAAGAAGTTTGTTCTTCGCAAGCGCCGCCTGAGATGGCCGAATATTTTTCCCTTCAGGCGGCGCTTTTTTTCGCTACTTCCCATGTCTTGATCCGCCGCGGCCTGGCGACGTCGAACGCCGTCACCGGCGCCTTCGTCTCGCTCGGGCTGACGGCGCTCATCCTCTGGGCGCTGCTGCCGTTTTTCACCCCGCTGTCGGATCTCCGCACACCCGCGGTCTGGGTTTTTCTAGCCGCCGGCCTGTTCGCGCCCGGCATCGGCCGCACGCTCACCTACGTGGGCATCGAAAAGCTCGGCGTCGCCCGCTCCACGCCCATCTCCAACGCCTCGCCGATGTTCGCTTCCGTCCTGGCGGTGTTCGTGCTGGGAGAAATCTGGTCGCCGGTGAATTTTCTCGGCACGGCGCTCGTGATCTCCGGGATCGCCATCCTCTCGGGCGCCCGGGGCGGGAAAGGCCGGTGGCGCAGGCTCGATCTCGTCTATCCGGTCGTCGCGGCCGTCGTGTTCGGCGTCTCCACCAATCTCCGCAAGCTCGGCCTGACGATCGCCAGCCGGCCGCTCATGGCGGCGGCGGTGACCGCGACGACGGCGTTCGTCTTCGTCGTCTGTTTGCTTCAGGCGCGCGGCGGGCTCCCGGCGCTCAAGCTCTCACGCTCCAACTATAGGTGGTTCTTTGCGGCGGGCTTCGCCAACACGGCGGCGACGCTGTCGGTCTTCCACGCGCTGAGCTTCGGCGAAGTGGTCGTCGTCGAGCCGCTCGTCGCGAGCAATCCGGTCTTCTCTCTCATCATGTCGGCGGTTTTTCTCAAAGACCTGGAGACGATCACGCCGCGGGTCGTGGCCGGCGCCCTCTGCACGGTGGCGGGCACGGTTCTGGTGGTGCTGAGGTAGGAGTTTCGAGTTTCAGCTTTCGAGTTTCGAGCAGGGAAAGAGAGATTCTTCGCTGCGCTCAGAATGACACAGGTCGTCCTGATCCTTCCTTTTCTGTCATGCTGAGAGAAGCGAAGCATCTCTCCGACGCTCGAGCAGGCTCCTCGACGGAACTCTCGGAAGGTCTTGAGCTCATCCGATAACCCGAGCCCCTAAACTTGAAACCCGAACCTATTTAACCAGCGGCAGGACCTTCTCGCCCAACAGATCGAGCTGCCTCAAATCCGGCACCGCGGCGCCGAGGATCAGGGTATCGATGCCTT
>DASWFA010000174.1:0-4004 GCA_036394475.1 Binatia bacterium | reverse complement strand
GGTGGCGGCGCGGGAGTGGCGGCTTTTCAACGAGCAGGGGCTCGACGTGGAGGTGATCCTGATGCGCTCGTCGGCGGCCGCCGCGGCGCTCGCCTCGGGGGATCTGGACTATCAGTCGGGCATCGGCACGGCGACCGTGGGGGCGAGCATGAGCGGCCTCGAATCGCGCGCGCTCTGGTCTTCGACCAACCGCATCGCCTACTGGCTGATGGCGCGGCCGGAGCTGAAAAGCCTGCAGGATTTAAAGCAGAAGCGGATCGGCGTCTCCGGCCTCGGCGGCACGAGCCACGTCGCGCTCATGTTCGCGCTGGAAAAGCAGGGATTCAATCCCAAGGACTTCATCATCCTCTCCGTCCCGCCCATGCAGCTCGTCTCGTCGTTGGATTCGAAATTCCTCGAGGCCGCGTCCCTCAACCCGCCTTACATGTTCTTCGCCCAGCGCCAGGGCTTTCGCCGCCTGCTCGACGTCGGCGCGCTGGTGGAGATGCCTTCCGGCGGCCTGACCGCGACGCTGAAAACGATCCGGACGCGCCCCGACGAGGTCAAAAAAATCATCCGGGCGCTGCAGCTCGCCAAGAAAGAGATGCTGCGGTCGCGGGAAAAAACGCTCGACCTGATCGTGCGCGTCCTCAACATGGACCGCCAGATCGCGGCGGAGACCTACACGCTGGTGCAGTCGAACTTCAACGACAGCGGCGTGCCGACGCCGGAGGGCATGAACAACGTCGTCAAGATGGTCCAGTCGCAGGTGAAGCCCTCGAACAAGCCGGTCGCTTTTCTCGACCTCGCCGAGCCGAGGTTCGCTATCGAAGTCGCCAGAGAGCTGGGATATAAAGTGGAGTGACATCCCGCGGGCGACCGCGCGTTATGACCCGACTCCTATTTTCTCTTCTGATCGCCGTCTGCTGCCTCATCCTCGGCTCCGCGGCGCCCGCCCAGGAGCTCAAGCGCCTCTACTACGGGACCACCGCCTCGGCCGCCCACCTTCCGCTGTGGGTCGCCAAAGACGCCGGCCTTTTCGCCCGGCACGGCCTCAGCGTCGAGCCGGTGCAGATTCGCGGCGGCTCGTTGATCGCGCTGGTGATCATCACCGGCGATCTGCCGTTTTCCGGCGTCGGCGCGGAGTCGGTCGTGGCCGCGCGCGCCGCCGGCGGCGACGTGGTCCTGCTCGCCTGTCCGATCGACGCGGACCCGGTCTATTTGATCGCGCGCCCCGAGATCAAGACGCCCGCCGACTTGAAGGGCCAGGGGAGCGCGGTGACGCGCTACGGCTCGAGCACGCACTTTTATCTGAAAGCGGCGCTCCAGCAGATCGGCCTCGACCCGGAGCGCGATCTCACCGTGCTCCAGCTCGGGGCGGGGCCGGAGATGGTCGCCGCGCTGGAAAGCGGCCGCATCGCGGCGGCGGCCTTGACGATACGCTACGCGCTCCCTTTTTTGGACCGGGGCTGGCCGGTGCTCGCCGATTTGAGCAAGACCGACCTGGTCTATCCCTCGTCGTGCGTCACCAGCAGCCGCGCTTATATCCGCGCCGAGCCGAAGACGACCGAAGATTTTCTCCGGGCCTACGTCGCGGCCATCGCGCTCATCCGCAAGGACCCTCATCTCGCCGAAAAATCCTTCGCCAAATGGCTGCGCGAAAAAGATGCGACCATCGTCAGGCGCGCGGTCGCGGCCTACGCGCCGCTCTGGAAGCGGGCGCCGATCGTGTCCGACAAGGGCATCGAAAACGTCGTGCGCGACCTGGCGCGAAAGCGGCCCGAGTTCAGGGAGTATCTGGGCTGGCCCGAGCCGTTCCGCGAGAACGGCCCGCTGGAAAAAGTCCTCAGGGACAGATGAGGCGGCGGATTGCCGCCGCGCCGAGCGGGTTGACGCGCCGTCCCACCGTGATAGAAATAGACGCCGCGGACCGGTTATCCATGCTTACAACGCCAGGAGGAGGAGAACATGTTTCAAAACCATAAAGTCATCGACGTTCACGGCCACATGAGCACGCCGCCCCATTTCAGAGGCCACTTGGGCGGCATGGTGTCGCTCAACACGCCGAACCGGAAGCTGGACATTTCCGACGAGCAGCTCGAAAACGCCCAGAAGGCCCATTTGAAAGGCATGGACGAGAGGAAGATCGACCTTCAGCTGGTCGGCCCCCGGCCGGTCGCGATGTGGCACTGGACCCGGCCGTTTTTGCAGGAGGCGATCTGCCGGGTCACCAACGACACGATCGCGCGCATCGTCAAGCTCCACCCCGACCGTTTCGTCGGCATGGCGCAGCTGCCGCAGAGCGCCGTCCTCGACACCAAAAATTGCGCCGCCGAGCTGGAGCGCTGCGTGAAAGAGCTCGGTTTCGTCGGCGCTTACGTCAATCCCGATCCGGGCGGCAAGCGCGAGGCGCCCGGGATGCACGACACCTACTGGCATCCGCTCTACGCCAAGGCCCAGGAGCTCGACGTCCCGCTCATGGTTCACCCCTCGACGAGCTACGACCCGCGCATCGAGGTCATCCCGCACAACTACCAGATGAACAACTACATCGAGGAGTTCATCGCGATGCATCTGCTCTCGCACAGCAACGTCTTCGAGCTTTTCCCGCGTCTGAGAATCGTGATCTGCCACTGCGGCGGCGCGCTCAACCGCTTCATCCCGACCGACCACCACCTGGCGCAGAAAGATTTGAGCAAGAACCTCTTCTACGACTGCTGCGCCTACGACGCCGACTTCCTGACCGCGGCGATCAAGCAGAAAGGCGTCGACCAGATGATGTTCGGGACGGAGTTTCCGGGCTCCGGCGGGGCGGTCCGGCCCGACACCGGCCGGCCTTCGGACGACGTCCTGCCGACGATCGACGGGCTCGGCTTTCTAAGCGCCGAGGACAAAATCAAAATCTTCAACAAGAACGCGCTCAGGGTCTTTACGAAGCTCAAGGTGTAGCGGGGCGGGCGCCCGCGCTGCCAGGAGCGGCGCGCCGTTCATCGCTTCCGTTCCAGGCTCTGCGCGATTTCCTTCGCCAGCTTGAAGATCGGCGTCATGTCGGCGTATTCGCTGCGCGAGACGTCGAGGTAGCTCCTGCCGCCCACCAGCCGGTTGTCCGCCGAGAGCATGTCTTTGGGAATGTCCATGCGGCGCGAGTTCGGCGCGGGCTCGCCGTAGAGGTCGTTCGAGCTCTGCAAAGCGAGCTGGCCGCGGCGCGAGAGAAACCAGTTGACGAAGACTTTCGCCGCGTTCGGATGCGGCGCGTCCTTGATCAGGCTGAGCGAGCCGCCGCCGGTGCTGATGCCCTGGCTCTCTTTCCATGTGCCGTCGTCGAACGGCGCCACGGGGAGGCCCTGCGATCGCGCGTGATCGAGACCCCGGCAGCCGATGCAGAGCGCGAGCTTTTCCTTCGCCAGCCAGTCGACGATCAGGTGCCGGTCGCCGAAGACGACGTCCATCGCCGTGTAGACCCGGCGGATCCATTCGGGGCCGATCTCGGGGTGATAATAAAAAAATTGCAGCGTCGCGCCGAGGCCGGTCTCCGTCAGCGGCTGGGAGCCGAGCCTGCCTTTCCACCTGGGGTTCAAGAGGTCCCAGTAGGACTTGAACTCTTTCGGATTCACCAGGCGGCCGTTGTAGGAGATGCTGCCGCCGCCGGGGCTCGCGATGTAGACGAAAATATATTTGCCGTCGGGGTCGGTGTAGACGTGCTTCCCCGAGTACCACTTGGATTCGTCGACGACCTCGGGAAGGATCAGCGCCGGCGGGAGCGGCGCCAGCGTCCGGCCGCGGTGCAATAAATTATAGCTCGAGTTGGCGCCGCCGCTGTAGACGTCCGCGATCGGCCTCCCGGCCCGCGCCTCCGCGAGAATCCTGAGCGCCAGCTGGTTGCCGTTGCCGTTGACCGAGACGGGCTTGATGTCGGGAAATTCTTTGGTGAATTCCGCGAGCAGCGGCGGCTGGCCGTAGCGCCCGATGTAGAGGTTGACGCGCCCCTCTTTTTTCGCGGCGGCGAGAGTCCTGTCCCACTCCGC
>DASWFA010000173.1:0-3041 GCA_036394475.1 Binatia bacterium | reverse complement strand
GCCGCCGGCCGCGGGATCGGAGGTGAGCGCGCCCGCGGCGAGCACGCGGATCACCGCGACGCCCATGCCTTTCCCGGCGGCGCGGTCGATCATCCGGCCGTAGTCCAGCGCGGCGAAGCCGGTTGGGACGGCCTCCCCGGCGCTGGGATTGAGCAGATTGTAATAGGCCTGGACCGAATCGAGCGCGCCGCTGTCGATCACTTCGCCGAGCGCTTTCGGATCGCCGAGGCCGCTGAAGCCGAAAAATTCGACTTTTCCCCGCGCGCGCATCTCTTTGAAGCCGTCGAGGACCCCGCCTAGCACGTCCGCGGGCGTCAGGCTGAAGCGCTTCCCAGGACTCGGGCTCGACGTCACCCGGTTATGGAGCTGGATCAAATCGACGGAATCTTTTCTGAGGCGTTTAAGCGCCGACTCGACGGCGTAGATCGTCGCGGCTTTCAAATCGGCGGCGGGCTCGAGGCGGATTTTGGTCGAGACGACCGGCGCGGCGCCGAGGTCGGCGAGAATCCCGCCCAGGTTCTCCTCGGATTTTCCGAGGCCGTAGGCGAACGCCGTATCGAAGTAATTGATGCCGAGATCGAGCGCGCGCCGGACCGCGCGGGTCTGCTCCGCGCGGCTCGCGCGCACCATCAGCACGGCGTTGTTGCCGCAGCCGAAGCCGATCTCGGAGATTTTCAGGCCGGTATTTCCCAGGGTTCGGTAGAGCACGGGAGCAATTTAGATCGGCGGGGCCGCGCGCGCAAGGGGCAACCGCGTCCCGATGGAGGTCAGGCCCGCCGGATAATCCGCGCGTTGTTGACTTCGCCGCTGCATTGAAAATTGGTCGTGTTGCCGGTGACGACGTAGCCCGGCGGCATCGGCGAATAGGCGCACACGACCTCGATCGCGTCGGGCGGCTTGATCACGTAGGCGTTGTTGACGTTGTTGCCGCAATCGAAGTTGGTGGTGCGGGAAACGATGACATAGCCCGGCGGGATCGGCGAGCCGGCGCAAACCACGATCGTGTTGCCGACCTCCCAGTTTCTCAGGCGCTCCATGAACGCGCGGTCCGGCTGGCCGTACTTGAGCGGGCTGCGCTCGTCGGGCTTCCGCTCCGGCTGCGGCACAGCGGCTCCGGCCAGGGACGCGGCGGCGAGAACGACGGTTAAGGCGCGAGGGGAGAGTCGCATAAATCCTCCCGAAAAATGCCCTCAGCTTTTCCTTAGCACCTCCGCCGCGCCTGACAATGGCCCCCGGTTGTCGATGCGCTGCCGGCCCGGCTCGACGCCCCCCACAAGCCGGGTGAAATACGCCGGCACCTCGGTTGCGAAAGCGACCGGCTTGCCGCTGAAGGGATGTTTGAAGGTAATCGACCGGGCGTGAAGCGCCAGGCGAGGATGGTCGCGGTCTTCCTTCCCGTACTTCTGATCGCCCACGATCGTATGCCCGATGCCGGCGAGGTGGACGCGTATCTGGTGCTTTCTCCCGGTCAAGAGCCGGACTTCGAGCAGGCTAAAACCCCGCGCCTCCTTGAGAACTCTGTACGCCGTGTGGGCGACCTTTCCCTGTCTAGGGTCGGAAATCGAGTAAACGAAGTGCGCTTTGTTCTCGGCGAGGTAGGTTGTAATGGTCTCGGACTCCCGCTCGCACCGGCCGTGCACCACCGCGAGATACTTCTTCTCGGTGCTTTTCCATTGACTCTGCAACGAGAGCTTCGCTTCTATATTCTTCGCAAAGACGAGTATCCCGGAGGTCTCCCGGTCGAGCCGGTGCACGATGAAAATCCGGTTCCGCGACTTACTGTAGCCCTTGCGGACGTAGTCCGTGAGAATAAAATAGGCCGTCTTGGTCTTGTCCTTATCGGTCCCCACCGTGAGCAGTCCCGCCGGCTTGTCCACCACGAGAATGTCCCGGTCTTCGTAGAGGATCGCGAGCCCTCGCGGCAGGTGCTTCGCGCCCGGTCGTGAATGTTTGCGCATGAAGAAGGCTTGACACGAAGCGGGCTTAAAAGCTACAGCGCGTCAGCTCATGCGCGCGCCGCGCTCGATCAAAAGGCCTTTTAACAGCGACCGGTGGCACTTTGTCTCGTCTTCACAGTAGCAGCCGACGGAAAAATTCGTCTGCTCCGACAGGGCCGCGAGCATCGCGAGGAGGCGCGCGGCGGACGGCTTTTTCATCTCGCTCCGGTAGCGCCGCGCGTAGCGCGCCCAGCGCCCGGGCGTGAGCGGCTGGGAGAGCGCGTATTTGACCAGCGGCGCGCTCGGCGCCAGCTCGGGCAGCCACACGTCGAAGTAATCGCGCTTCTTATAAGCTTCTTTCTTGACGCCGCGCGGCGGCCGGCGCACCGTGCCGATGCGGAGGCCCTCTTCGGGATGGCGCGGGGAGCCGAGGCGGATTATGCGGAGGGACATATATTCTGATTATTACAGATGAGCATCGCTACTTCACGAATTCCACCAAACGGGGGCCGAGGCTCATCAGGGACGTTTTAAGAAAAGGAATTCGAGAGGCCTTCCAATCATTGACACCTACAAGCGTCCCTCCCGCAAGTAAGTAATGCGGGTTTTCGGTGTGCTCGGCTTGGAACTTCTTCGCTTGTTCCATGGACATATCTTCCACTACGAGCGACACGCCGAATAAACCGGCGCCTTCTTTCACTTTGATGGGCCTTGTGGATATGGCCAGAGGGCCGGCCTCGACAAACTTCAGATGCTTGCACAGCCAGTCGATTTCAATTTTAGAACCCTTCCGGTAAACCAACACTTCCGTCACCTGCCCCACCCACACCAACGGCTCGCCTTCCTTGGGATCGGCGAGTACATCTTCCGGGTTTCGCGTCCAGTCGACCGCGTTAAGCTCTTGAGGAAGTTGAGTAAAGCTTTCGGCGCCCCTTACGGGCGGCACTGTTGCGCAAGTCGACATAAACCACAGCAGACAGAGAATAAATCGTGAAGCTTTATCCACATTCATGTTGTCGTCCGGTTGCGCCTACTGCAACTCCTCAATCTCAGTGGTCCAGCTCTGCTCCAGGGTCCCGCGGATGGTCATTTCCGGAAGTTTCG
>DASWFA010000172.1:0-8433 GCA_036394475.1 Binatia bacterium | reverse complement strand
GAAAAATACTTGAAGGCCGCCGACATCCCGGTGCGCATGGGGCCGCACGGGCTCCGCCACACGTTCGCCACCCATCTCTTGAACGGCGGCGCCGACCTCCGCGTCATCCAGGAGCTTTTGGGCCACGCCAGCCTGTCGACGACCCAGAGGTACACGCACGTCAATCTGGATCAGCTGACCGCGGTCTACGACCGCGCGCATCCGAGGTCATGAAGAGGCGAGAGGCGCGAGGCGTGAGAAGGGATTCCGACTCTCGCCTGTTGCCTCGTGCCTCGTGCCTGAATTTTTAAAATGTTTCACGCGACGACCATATTGGCGGTCCGCCACAAGGGCAGAGTGGTGATGATGGGCGACGGGCAGGTGAGCCTCGGCCAGACCGTGATGAAGCACACCGCCCGCAAGGTGCGCAAGCTCTACCACGACAAGGTCATCGCCGGCTTCGCCGGCGCCACCGCCGACGCCTTCACGCTGTTCGAGAAGTTCGAGGCCAAGCTCGAGCAGTTCAACGGCAACTTAAAGCGCGCCGCCGTCGAGCTGGCGAAGGACTGGCGCACCGACCGCGTGCTGCGCCGGCTGGACGCGCTTTTAATCGTTGCGGACGCGGAGAACTCCCTGGTAGTGTCGGGAGCGGGCGACGTGGTCGAGCCGGACGACGGCGCGATCGCGATCGGCTCCGGGGGGAATTACGCGCTCGCCGCCGCGCGCGTGCTGCTCAAGCACACCGACCTCGACGCGCGGGTGATCGCCGAAGAGGCGATGCGCCAGGCGGCGGACATTTGCGTCTATACGAACACCCAGCTGAGCTTCGAGGAGCTGCCGTAGTGAACGCCATGAAGGACTTGCGAACAGACCGGCTGATCGATAACGCTTCCCCGGCGCCGATGATGACGCCGCGCGAGATCGTCTCGGAGCTCGACCGCTACATCGTCGGGCAGAAGGACGCCAAGCGCGCGGTGGCGATCGCGCTCAGAAACCGCTGGCGGCGCCAGCTCGTGCCCGAGGATCTCCGCGAAGAGATCGCGCCGAAGAACATCATCATGATCGGGCCGACCGGCGTGGGCAAGACCGAGATCTCCCGGCGGCTCGCCAAGCTGGCCGAGGCGCCGTTCATCAAGGTCGAGGCGTCCAAGTTCACCGAAGTCGGCTACGTCGGGCGCGACGTGGAGTCGATCATCCGCGACCTGACCGAGCTCTCGGTCGGCATGGTCAAGGAGGAGGAGAAGCAAAAGGTCGAGATCCGCGCGCGCGAGCTGGCCGAGGAGAAGATCCTCGACATCCTGCTGCCGCCGGCGCAGCTCGGCGCGGCGGGGACCGACGACCCCGACAGCGTGCGCGCCGCCGGGACGCGGGAGAAGCTCAAAAAGATGCTCCGCGAGGGCAAGCTCGACGAGCGCTTCGTCGACGTCGAGATGAGCCAGACGATGATGCCGATGGTCGAGGTCCTGACGCCGCAGGGGATGGAAGGCATGGAGTTCAACCTGAAGGAGATGTTTTCCAACCTGATGCCCAAGCGCACCAAGAAACGGACCGTGAAGGTTCCCGAGGCGATGGATCTCCTCACGCAGGAGGAGGCGGCCAAGCTGATCGACATGGACAAGGTGATCGCCGAGGCGGTCCGCCGGGTCGAGCAGACGGGGATCGTCTTCATCGACGAGATCGACAAGATCGCCGGCCGCGAATCGGCGCACGGCCCGGACGTCTCGCGCCAGGGCGTGCAGCGCGACCTGCTGCCGATCGTGGAAGGCTCGACGGTCAACACCAAGTACGGCATGATCAAGACCGACCACATCCTGTTCATCGCCTCCGGCGCCTTTCACAGCACCAAGCCGTCGGACCTGCTGCCCGAATTTCAGGGCCGGTTTCCGATCCGCGTGGAGCTGGGCTCGCTCGGCCGGGAAGAGTTCGTGCGCATTTTGACCGAGCCGAAAAACGCGCTGATCAAGCAGTACACGGCGCTGCTCGAGACCGAAGCGGTCCGCCTCGTGTTCCGCGACGACGCGATTTCGGAGGTCGCCCGCATCGCCGCCGAGGTCAACGAGCGCACCGAAAACATCGGCGCGCGCCGCCTCCACACGATCATGGAGCGCCTGCTGGACGAGGTCTCCTACACGGCGCCGGAGATGCCGGGCCGGGAAGTCGTGATCGACGGACAGTACGTCCGCGACCGCTTGAACCCGATCCTCAAAGACGAGGACCTGTCGCGCTATATCCTGTAGCGGAGAAGCTGATGGAACGATTTATCGGCAAGGCCGAGACCCTGATGGAGGCGCTGCCGTACATCCGGCGCTTTTACGGCAAGACCTTCGTCGTCAAATACGGCGGCAACGCCATGGTCGACGAGGAGCTGAAGGACAGCTTCGCCCAGGACATCGTGCTGCTCAAATACGTCGGCGTCAATCCGGTGGTGGTCCACGGCGGCGGCCCGCAGATCAACGAGATGCTCGAGAAGATGGGCACGCCGAGCCAGTTCGTGCGCGGCATGCGCGTCACCGATCAGGATACGATGGACATCGTCGAGATGGTGCTGGTCGGCAAGATCAACAAGGAGATCGTCAACCGCATCAACCAGCACGGCGGGCTGGCGGTCGGGCTCTGCGGCAAGGACGGCGGCCTCATCCGGGCGCGCAAGATGATGGTCACGATCAAGAACAACGGCCAGGAGCCCGAGACCGTCGATATCGGCATGGTGGGCGAGATCATCGGGATCAATCCGATGATCATCAACTCGCTCGACGAGAACAAGTTCATCCCGGTCATCGCGCCCGTGGGCGTGGGCGACGCCGGCGAGACGTACAACATCAACGCCGACCTCGTCGCCGGCCAGCTCGCCGAGGCGCTCGGCGCGGAAAAGCTCATCCTGCTCACCGACGTCGAGGGCGTCAAGGACAAGAAGGGCGAGCTTTTGAGCACGCTCAAGATCAACCAGGCGCGCAAGCTGATCCAGGACGGCGTCGTGGCCGAAGGCATGATTCCCAAGGTGGAGTGCTGCATCGAGGCGCTCAAGGGCGGCGTGGGAAAAACCCATATCATCGACGGCCGGGTCAAGCACGCGGTGCTGCTCGAAGCGTTCACGAACGAGGGGGTGGGGACGGAAGTGGTGCAGAAATAACGCCCCACCCTAGCGGCGCCGGTTTCAAGTTTCTGGTTTCAAGTTTCAAGTAAAAACCGGTATCCGCAACTATCAACTCGAAACTTTTGTAAATCCTATGAACAACCGGCAAATCATCAGCGTCACGCAAAAATACGTCGCCAACACCTACACCCGCTTTCCCGTCGCCCTGGTGCGCGGCCGGGGGGCCTGGGTCTGGGACGCCGACGGCAAGAAGTATCTCGACTTCGTCGCCGGCATCGCGGTCAACGGCCTCGGCCACAACCACCCGGCGGTGGCGCGCGCGATCCGGCAGCAGGCGGCGCGCCTGCTCCACGTCTCCAATCTCTATCACATCGAGCCGCAGTCCGAGCTGGCGCGCGAGCTGTGCCGCCACTCCTTCGGCGATCGGGTTTTTTTTTGCAACAGCGGGGCCGAGGCCAACGAGGCGGCGATCAAGCTGGCGCGGCGCTACGGCGCGGAGTGGCTGGGCGGGAAATACGAGATCCTCTCGACGCATAACTCTTTTCACGGCCGAACCCTGGCGACGCTCACCGCCACCGGACAGGAAAAGGTGCGCGCCGGCTACGACCCGCTGCCCGCCGGATTCCGCCACGTGCCGTACAACGATCTCCGGGCGATGGAGGCCGCGATCGACGAGAAGACCACCGTGGCCATCCTGGTCGAGCCGATCCAGGGCGAGGGCGGCGTGGTCGTGCCGGACAAGAACTATCTCCAGGGCCTGAGAGAGCTGTGCGACCAGCGGGAGATCCTCCTGATCTTCGACGAGGTCCAGTCCGGCATGGGCCGCACCGGCAAGCTCTTCGCCTACCAGCACTCCGGCATGGAGCCCGACGTCATGACGCTCGCCAAGGCGCTCGGGGGCGGGCTGCCGCTCGGCGCCATGCTGGCGAAGGAGAAGGTCGCGCGTAGCTTCGTTCCCGGCGCCCACGCCTCCACTTTCGGCGGCAATCCCCTGGCCTGCAAAGTGGGCTCGGCGGTGCTGAAGACGCTCATCCAGGGCGGCGCGCTCAAGAACTGCGTCAAGATGGGCCGGCTGCTCCAGGACGGCCTGCAGGCGCTGCAGGACCGCTTTCGCTTCATCCGCGATATTCGCGGCCAGGGCCTGCTGCTCGGCATGGAGCTCGAGCAGGACGGCGGAAAGATCGTCGAAGAATGCCTGAAGGCGGGCCTGTTGATCAACTGCACCGCGCACAAGGTGCTGCGCTTCATCCCGCCGCTCGTGGTGGGCAAGAAAGAGATCGAGCAGGGGCTTTCGATCCTGGAGAAGGTTCTCGCGCGCCAATAAGTCTTGGGGCTTTTCCTCTTGAATCCACCCGCGCGTGAAACTAACATATTCGGCTAGTAAGGCCTTCCGGCGGCCGCCCGGCGCGGCCAAAGGCCGATCCTTCCTCGCGGCGTCTCCCGGGAGCGCGCGCGCTGGATTCTCCGCCGCGATCGGAACGACCAAAGTGGGTCCAAAAGCAGATCCAAAAATGGATAAAACATCGGCAATGAAGGACAGCCGGACAAAAAAACGCGATCTGCTGAGCCTAAAAGAGCTCAAGCGCGGAGAAATAGACGCGATCCTCACGCTCGGCCGCAGGCTCAAGCGGGACTTGAAGCGCGGCGTCGCGCACCGCGAGCTCGCCGGCAAGACGCTGGCGCTCGTCTTCGAGAAGCCGAGCCTCCGGACGCGCGTGAGCTTCGAGACCGGCATGATCCAGCTGGGCGGCAGCGCGATCTTTCTGGGCCCGAACGAGATCCAGCTCGGGGTGCGGGAGAGCGCGGCCGATTGCACGCGCGTGCTCAGCCGCTGGGCCGACCTGATCGTGGTCCGGACTTTTTCGCACCAGACGCTCGAGGAGATGGCGCGCCATGCCACCGTGCCGGTGATCAACGGCCTGACCGACCTGTTCCATCCGTGCCAGGCGCTGGCCGACTGCTTCACGCTGATCGAGCGGAAGGGGAAGCTCGACGGGCTCAAGATCGCTTTTATCGGCGACGGCAACAACGTGGCGCACAGCTGGATCGAAGCGGCGGAGAAGTTCCCGTTCTCCCTGGCCGTCGCCTGCCCGGAAGGGTACGAGCCCGACGCCGGGCTCGTCCGCGCGGCGAAAAAGAGCGGCGCCCGCGTGCGCATCACCCACGACGCGGCCGAGGCCGCGTCCGGCGCGGACGTGCTTTATACCGACGTGTGGGCCAGCATGGGGCAGGAGCAGGAGGCCGAGGTCCGGCGGCGGGCGTTCCAGCCCTACCGGATCGACCGCGGGCTGCTCGGGCGGGCGAAGAAGGACGCGGTCGTGATGCACTGCCTTCCGGCGCACCGGGACGAGGAGATCACGGACGAAGTTCTGGAAGGGCCGCAGTCGATCGTTTTCGACCAGGCGGAAAACCGGCTGCACGCGCAGAAAGCGATCATGATATGGGCGCTCAACGGACTCAAGGGAAAGAAGAAGGCCGGATGAAAACCGAAAAGATGAAGGTAAAAAAAGTCGTGCTCGCCTACTCCGGCGGGCTCGACACCTCGGTCATCCTCAGCTGGCTGATCGAGACCTACGGCTGCGAGGTGATCGCCTACTGCGCCGATCTCGGGCAGGAGGAGGAGCTCGACGGCGTGCGCGAAAAGGCGCTCAAGACCGGCGCGAGCAAGGTCCACATCGAGGATCTCCGCGAGGAGTTCGTCAAGGATTACGTCTTCCCGATGCTCCGCGCCAACGCCGTCTACGAGGGGACCTACCTCCTCGGCACGTCGATCGCGCGGCCGCTGATCGCCAAGCGGCAGATCGAGATCGCGGTCGAGGAAAAGGCCGACGCCGTCTCCCACGGGGCGACCGGCAAGGGCAACGACCAGGTGCGGTTCGAGCTCACCTACTACGCGCTCAAGCCCGACGTGAAGGTCATCGCCCCGTGGCGCATCTGGGACCTCGACTCGCGCGGCAAGCTGATCGACTACGCGTCGCGCCACGGCATCCCCGTCCCGGTCACCAAGGCGAAGCCCTACAGCATGGACCGGAACCTGTTCCACATCAGCTACGAGGGCGGGATCCTGGAAGACCCGTGGAGCGAGCCGCCCGCCGACATGTTCGTCTGGACGCGCTCGCCCGAGCAGGCGCCGGACCAGGCGGAGCACATCGAGATCGATTACCTCGGCGGCGACCCGGTGGCGGTCGACGGCAAGAAGCTCTCGCCGGCGGCTCTGCTCAAGGAGCTCAACCGGATCGGCGGCGCGCACGGCATCGGCCGCGCCGACGTGGTCGAGAACCGCTACGTCGGCATGAAGTCCCGCGGCGTGTACGAAACGCCGGGCGGGACACTGCTCCACGCGGCGCACCGCGCGCTCGAGTCGATCACGATGGACCGCGAGGTCTTGCGGCTGCGCGACTCGCTCATCCCGCGCTACGCGGAGATGATCTACTACGGCTACTGGTTCGCGCCCGAGCGCGAGGTGCTCCAGAAGACCATCGACGCCGCGCAGGCGAGCGTCTCCGGGCGGGTGCGCCTGAAACTTTACAAGGGCGGCGTGTCGATCGCCGGGAGAAAGTCGGACCTGTCGCTCTACGACCCGGGCATCGCGACGTTCGAAGAGGGCGCGGGCTACAACCAGGCGGACGCCGAGGGCTTCATCCGGCTGAACGCGCTCAGGCTCCGGCTGCGGCGGCTGAAGCAACAAAAAGAATAGAGGCGTGAGGCGTGAGTAAGAAAATGCAAGATTTTCTCTTTCTCGCGCCGCATGCCTAAGGGGAAGGGATGAAATTTTCTAATCGGGGGCGCGGTAAAAAATTGTGGGGCGGCCGGTTCGCCGGCCCGACGGCGGGGACCGTCGAGGCGTTTACCGCCTCGATTGCGGTCGACGCCCGGCTTTACCGCCACGATATCGCGGGCTCGATCGCCCACGCGCGGATGCTCGGGCGCCAGCGGATCATCTCGCCCGGCGAGGCGCGGCGCATCGCCCGCGGCCTCGAAGCGATCGAGAAGGAGATCGCGGCGGGGAAGTTCCGCTTCTCGGCCGCGGACGAAGACATCCACATGAACATCGAGCGGCGGCTGATCGAGCGGATCGGCCGGGCGGGGGAAAAGCTCCACACCGCGCGGAGCCGCAACGATCAGGTCGCGCTCGATATGCGCCTTTACCTGCGGGAAGAGATTCACAACGTTCTCGCCTCGATCGACGGCTTCAAGCGCGAGCTCGGCCGGCTGGCGAAGCGCCATTTGAAGACCATCATGCCGGGCTACACCCACCTGCAGCGGGCGCAGCCGGTGCTTTTTTCGCACCACGTGCTCGCCTACACCGAGATGCTCGAGCGCGACCACGAGCGCCTGCGCGATTGCTTGAAGCGCGTCGACGTCCTGCCGCTCGGCTCGGGCGCGCTCGCCGGCACGACGCTGCCGATCGACCGGCGCTACGTGGCGCGCCTGCTCGGCTTTGCGCGCGTCTCCCGCAACAGCATCGACGCGGTCAGCGACCGCGACTTCGTGCTCGAGTTTCTCGCCGCCGCGGCGGTGCTCTTCGTGCATTTGAGCCGCCTTGCGGAGGAATGGGTCTTATGGTCTAGTACCGAATTTGGATTTATCGAGCTGCCGGACCGCTATTGCACGGGCAGCTCGATGATGCCGCAGAAGAAAAACCCCGATGTCCCGGAGCTGGTCCGGGGCAAGACGGGGCGGATTTTCGGCCATTTGCACGCGCTGCTGACGATCATGAAGGGCCTGCCGCTGGCCTACAACCGCGACCTCCAGGAGGACAAGCCGCCGCTGTTCGACGCCGTCGATACGGTGAAGGCGACGCTCGCAATCCTCGGCGAGGTGGCGGCGGGAATCAAGGTCAACGAGGCCCGAATGGCGGCGGCGGCGGGCGACGGCCTGATGAACGCGACCGACCTGGCCGACTACCTGGTCTCCCGGGGCGTGCCTTTCCGCTCGGCCCATGCCCTGGTGGGAAAAATCGTGCGCGTCTGCGTGGCGCGCGGCTGCCGGATCGAGGAGATGCCGCTCGGCGAGCTCAAGCGCTACTCGCCGAAAATAGAGCGGGACGTTTATGTCTATCTAACCGCCGAGGCGGCGGTCGAGCGGCGCTGTTCCGAGGGAGGAACCGCGCCGGTCAACGTGCGGCGCCGTCTAAAGGAGCTGGGGGTATGAATAAAGAAGGCGAGAGGCGTGAGGCGAGAGGCGTGAGAAAGATAAAGGCTGTCTATCCTTATCTGCTGACTCTTGCCCTCTGCCTGCTTTTGGCCGGCTGCGGCAGCAAGGGGCCCTTGCGTCCGCCGGAGGGGGCCGTGCCGGAGCCGATCAAGGACCTGAAGGCGAAGGCGGGCAAGCAGGGTATCGATCTCACCTGGGCGCGG
>DASWFA010000171.1:0-2858 GCA_036394475.1 Binatia bacterium | reverse complement strand
GAGCTCAAGAAGCTCCTGCGGGCCAATCTGCGGGGCATCCGCTATGCCGTCGATCCCAAGCGGCGGGAAGCGGTCGTGGCGATCATGGCCGACTGGCTCAAGCTCGACCAGGAGACCGCCGACTACACCTACGGCATCTTTATGAAGGGGGCCTCGAAAGACGGCACGCTCAGCCGGGCCGGCATGGAGGCGTTGGTCGGCGAGCGCAAGCGGCAGATGAAAGTCACGGAAGAAGTGCCGCTCGAAAGGGTCTTCGACTTCAGTCTGGTGGAGGAGATCAACCGCGAGCTGCCTGCGGCAAACAGGTAGTTAACTAAAATGACATCGCCCCATCACTGAATCCCAACCCCATCGAGTCCCTGTCCACCGCGCGCACACCAGGTCGAGTAGGAGTTTAGCTTGCCGCCGTTGCCGGCGTTGCTCACGACGCCGAAGCCGAAGCCCACGACCCACGCGTCGCTGGGGGTATTGCCGGGGACGCTGCTCGACGACCAATAGACGCCGTCCTCTTGCGCGCTCGTAAGCGTAAAGGGATGGCCGGTGGAAAGCGTTGGACTTGTATTAGCGGTGTCCACCAGGCTCGCCAGCTCCTCGATGGTCGGGAGCCGCCAGCCTTTACGGCCTCCTACTTCTCTATTGACGCAATGGTAGACGGCGACGTGCCATTGCCGCGTGCCCGTATCCGGCGCCTTCTCCCAGACGAGCCCCGTCTCCTTGTCCAGCACTGCGGCGCCGCCCAGGACCGGTTGAAACCGGTTGGCGGCAGGTAGCGTCTGGCTCCAGGCGGGCGGGATCTGGTCGGCTTTCGACTTGATGCCGTCGACGGTCGTCTGCACGGCGTCGACGCTGTTCAAAATATCCTGGTGTGTGGGCGGCGCCGCCGCCGCTGCGCGCGCCTCCCCCGCGGCCGCGAGGTGGCCGAGGGCCGCGACGAGCGCAAGCGCTGCCACGGATCGGGCCAGGCGGTTGATCAGGGATCCCTGGAAGGTCTCGCGTTTGGACTTCATCGGTGATCCCATCTTCATGGCGCTCCTCCTGTGCGTGGGCTCTGGTCCTCTGTTTCCGATTGCTGTGGAGACGCGGAGCCGCTGCCGCGCGCGTCGGGGGGCAACGTATAACCGCCGCCCGCCGTCTGTCAAGCGTAGAGCGCCCGCTCAGCCGAGGAGCCGCCTAAGAAGCTCAAGTTGTGTGGGAATTAAAAGGAAAGAAAATGGTCGGGGCGACTGGATTTGAACCAGCGACTTCACGGTCCCGAACCGTGCGCTCTACCAAGCTGAGCCACGCCCCGACATCACTATCTGTACAACTAGAAGGCGGGTAATGCAAATAGGCCAAAAAACCCAATCAACTCTTTATGCTTTGCACAGCTTCTCGCATCTTTTTGATCGTCGCGCCGTAATCCGGGGTCTTGAAGACGCCCGAGCCGGAGACGATCACCTCGGCGCCGGCTTTCACCACGATACCTATATTGTCCGCCTTGATGCCGCCGTCGGCCTCGATCAGCGCCGGGAGTTTTCTCTCGGCGACGATCTCTCTCACCTTTTGGATTTTCGGCAGCACGTCGGCGATGAACGCCTGGCCGGCGAAGCCCGGAAAGACGGTCATCATCAATATCATGTCCACGTGGGCGAAAAGCGGCTCGACTTTTTCCACCGGCACGTCGGGGTTGACGGCGATCGACGCCTTGGCGCCGAGGCCGCGGATCATCTGCAAGGTTTTCACCGGGTCGGGGCAGGTGTCCGGGTGGACCGAGACCCAGTCGGCGCCCGCCCGGATGAACTCGGGCGCGTATTTGTCCGGGTCGGTGATCATCAGGTGCACGTCGAGCGGCAGGCGCGTCACCTTGCGGATCGCCTCGACGACGAACGGGCCGATGGTGATGTTGGGGACGTAGTGGCCGTCCATGATGTCCACGTGCAGCCAGTCGGCGCCGGCGCGCTCGACCGCCTGGATCTCCTCGCCCAGGCGGGCGAAGTCGGCCGATAGTATCGAAGGTGCGATTTTCATTTTTTCAAGCTCGCTTTCTCAGGCGCGCGGCGAAAAATCCGTCGGTCGAGTCCCGGTGCGGCAGGGCGAAAAAATATTTGCCGCGGGTCATCTGCCGCGCGCCCGCGGGCAGAAAGTCCGCGGCGTTCTCCAGGGTAAACGCTTCGTGTCGATTAAGAAAATCCTCCACCACGCGCTCGTTTTCCTCCGCCGTGAGCGTGCAGGTGGAGTAGACCAGAACGCCGCCGGGCTTCAAATAGGCGGCCGCCCGGCCGAGGATTTTCTCCTGCAAGCGGGCGAGGCGCGGGGCGTCGGCCTCCTCGCGGCGCCACTTCGCCTCGGGGTGAGACCGCAGAGTGCCGAGGCCGGTGCAGGGAAGGTCCGCCAGAATCCGATCGTAGGGCAAAGCCGCCGCTCCCGTCAACTCCAGCCCGGCGTCGGCGCGCACGGGCTGGACCGACTTGAGGCCCAGCCGGCCGATATTTTGCTTCAGGCGCTCGATGCCGCGCGCCGAGATGTCGAGCGCCACGATCTCGCCCGCGTCGTCCATCAGCTCCGCCAGGTGCGTCGCCTTGCCGCCGGGCGCGGCCGCGGCGTCGAGAATCCGCTCGCCGGGCCGCGGGGCGAGCAGAAAACCGATCAGCTGGGAGGCCTCGCCCTGGACGAAAAACAGCCCGTCGTCGAACCCGGGCAGCCGCTCGACGGCAGCGGCCCCGCGCAGACGAATCGCCTCCGGCGCGTGCGGCGCGGGCGCGGCGGCGATGCCGGCGGCGGTGAATTTCTCGATCAGCGCGGCGCGATCGGTCTTCAGCCGGTTGGCGCGCACGACGAGCGGCGGCTCCTCGTTGTTCGCCCGGAGCAGCGCCGCCACG
>DASWFA010000170.1:0-1876 GCA_036394475.1 Binatia bacterium | reverse complement strand
AGCGGTTTTTACCTGCCGCTCATGATCGTGCTCTGGCTCCTGATGCTGCGCGGCGTCGGCGTCGAGCTCAGGTCCCACGTGGACGATCCGCTGTGGCGCGCCTTCTTCGACTTTGTCTTTTCCGCCTCCAGCCTGCTGCTCGCGGTCTTCTTCGGCGCGGCGATCGGCAACGTCGTGCGCGGCGTGCCGCTCGGGCCGAACGGCTATTTTTTCACCCCGCTCTGGACCGATTTCCGGACCGGTCCCGAGCCCGGCGTGCTCGACTGGTACACGCTTCTCACCGGAGCGCTGGCGCTCGCCGTGCTCGCGGTCCACGGCGCGCACTACGTCGCGCTCAAGACCGAAGGCGAGCTCTGTGAGCGCGCCCGGCGCGCCGCGGCGCTGGGCTGGCAGGCGCTCGCGCCGTTGACCGCGGCGTCGCTCGCCGCGACACTCTACGTCCGCCCCCAGGCCCTGGATAATTTTTACGCGCATCCCTGGGGCTGGATCATCCCCGTTCTCGTCGCGGCGGCGCTCGCGGCGATGCCTTCTTTTCGCGAGAGAAAGCGCGACCGGGAGGCGTTTCTTTGCTCGACGGTTTACATCGTCGGCACGATCGGCGGCGCGGCGTTCGCGCTCTACCCGGTCCTCTTGCCGGCGCGCGGCGACCCGGGGCTGAGCCTGACCATTTTCAACGCCAAGACCGGCGCCTACAGCCTGAGTGTCGGCCTCGTCTGGTGGATCGCCGGCCTGGCGCTTGCCGTCGGCTATTTCACTTTCCTCTACCGCTCGTTTCGCGGTAAAGTCAGCCCCGGCGAAGCGGGCGGCTATTCGGCAAAATAATGGGAGGACAGCAACAATGAAACTCGACGGTCAGACGGTTATCATCATCGGCGGCGGGCGCGGCATCGGCGCGGCGATCGCGCGCGTTTTCGCCCGCGAGGGGGCGAACGTCGCGCTGGTCGATCTGGAAAAGATGAAACCCGAGCTGGAGCAGCTCGCGCGTGAGATTTTCCCGGACGGCGGCAAGTCGGCCGCGATCACGGCCGACTGCACCGACGCGCGCCAGGTCCATCAGATGGTAGACGGGATCGTGCGGCGCTGGGGCCGGATCGACATCCTCGTCAACAGCGCGGGGCTGCGCGGCCCGCTGGTGCCGGTCGAGGATATCACGGAAGCGGAATACGACGCGGTCCTCGCGGTTAATTTAAAGGCGGCGTTTCTCTGCTGCCAGGCGGTCCTGAAAGTAATGACCCGACAGAAGAGCGGCAGCATCGTGAGCATCGCCGGCACGGCGGGGCGGGAGGGGATGGCGCTCCGCGGCGCGCTCGTCGCGGCGAAGTGGGGCCTGATCGGCCTCACCCAGACGATCGCCAAGGAGGCGGGGCCGCACGGCGTGCGCGCCAACGTGATCTGCCCCGGCGGGATGGACGAGCCGGAGCTGCGCGAGATGTACGCCGAGCGCGCTCGGGGATTGGGCATGGAATTCTCCGCCCTGGAAAAAAACATCCTGGAGCAGACGCCGCTCAGAAAATACGCCCAGCACGACGAGGTCGCCAAGGCCGCGCTGTTTCTCGCCTCCAGCGACTCGTCGCACACGACCGGCGAGGCGCTCAACGTCTCGGGCGGGCGGTTGATGAGCTAGGGCAAGAGATAGCGTTAACAAAACCGGTTCCGTAGAGTAGTCAAGCCGCGTAAAGAGCAAGGAAGAGGGAGAGATCCTTCACTTCGTTCAGGACGACAGAGACGGAGTATGGCGGCGTGGATTCTTTCGTGTCATTCCGGGCGAAGCGAAGAATCTCTCCGGTCTCCTCCGAAGTCCGAAAAGATAAATCCGCCACGGGGGATTGGCGCCGCGCTTTTTCCTGCTAGGCTTAAGTAGCGACTTACCAAAGGA
>DASWFA010000169.1:0-3055 GCA_036394475.1 Binatia bacterium | reverse complement strand
CGCCAACCGGAAGAACCTGGAGACGCTCATGCAATACTCGGAGGAGCAGGGCTTCATCAACGGCAAGATCCCCCTGGAAACGCTCTTCGCCGAGATCAAGACGCACTGAGCCCTTCGATACGGCAGCGCTGCGCGCCTCCTGCTCAGGACGAACGGCAATAGAACTCTCGCGCTACAGGCAAATCCCGTTCGCGGCTCTTCGACCCTTCGATTCGGCTCACAATTCCCTCGCCCGCCACGGGAGAGGGCCAGGGTGAGGGCGCGGCGGGATTTTGCCCCAGCTGTCATCCTGGGCGCAGCGAAGGATCTCTCCGAAACTTTTCTTGAGCCGGAGAGATTCTTCGGCGCTGCCTCAGAATGACAGCTGGGGGCGGCAGGCAACCTCCCCGTTCCCCTCCTTGGCAAGGAGGGGTTAAGGGAAGTCGGTGCCAACGCCGCGCATTCCCCTCTTCGTCTCCCCCTTCGCAGGGGGAGATAGAGAGGGGGGTTTTCTCCTAAACGCGCCGCTTTACGACCCCGCCCTTTTTCGTTAGTCTGAGATCACCATGGAAACCGCAATCGTCGCCGGCGCCGGTCCCGGACTGGGCGCCGCCCTCGCGCGCGCCTTCGCCCGCGAAGGCTACGCGGTCGGGCTCCTGGCGCGAAAAATGGCATCGTCGGCCCCGGCCGCGGAGGAGATCGCCAAGCAAGGCGGCAAAGCGCTCGCGCTCGCCGTCGACGTGACCGATAGAAACGCGGTCGTCGCAGCGGTGGAAAAATGCCGCGCCGAATTGGGGCCGGTGACCGCGCTCGCGTACAACGCGAGCGGCTACGGGCGCGGGAGCTTCCTCGACCTCGACCCCGAGACGATCCGCCGATCGTTCGCCGTCGGCGCGCTGGGCGCGGTGCATCTCGCCCAGGCGGTGATTCCCGGCATGCTGGAGGCCGGCCGCGGCTTTATCTCGCTCACCGGCGCGACCGCGTCGCTCCGCGGGCGCGCGGGCTTCGCGCCGCTCGCGATGGCGAAATCGGCGCTCCGCGTCCTCGGCCAGTCGCTCGCGCGCGAGTTTCATCCGCAGGGCATCCACGTCCTGCATATAATCGTCGACGGCCAGATCGACACGCCGCCGATCCGCGCGCGCGAGTCCGGCCGCGCCGCCGACACGCTGATTCCGCCCGACGCCATCGCCGCGGCGATGATCCACGCCTTGAAGCAGCCGAAAAACGGCTGGACGCACGAAATCGATATCAGGCCCGCGGCGGAAAATTTTTGAGCGGCGCCGGCAACGAGGAGCGCGGCATGACGCCGAACGGTCCGGACAAGGCGGTTATCACCCGGCCGCCGCTCGCGTCCTATCTCCTGCTCTTTCTGCCGCCGGTCTTCTGGAGCAGCAACTTCATCGTCGGCAAGGCGCTGGTGGGAAAAGTCCCGCCGTGGACGCTGAACGCCGGCCGCTTCGCCGTCGCGGCGCTGATCCTGCTGCCGCTGCTCGTCTATCGCAAAGAATGGCCGCCGAGAAAAACCTGGCTGCCGCTCTTGCTGATGAGCCTCACCGGCGTCTTCGCCTTCAACGCCGTGCTCTACATCGGGCTCCGCTACACGAGCGCGATCAACGCCACGCTGGTCAACGCGACGACGCCGATCACCACGACGCTGATCGCCCGGCTGCTCATCCGCGAAGAGATCACGCGCCGGCGCGTCGTCGGCATCGCGCTCTCGTTCGCCGGCATCGGCTGGATCGTCGGCCGCGGCTCGCTCGCCGCGCTGGCGGGCCTGGACTTCAACCCCGGCGACGTGATCGTCTTTTGCGCCACCTCGCTCTGGGGCTTTTACATGGTGATGGCCAAGCCGATGATGCGCCGGATGTCGCCGCTCACGCTGACCTCGGTCACCACGGTCGTCGGCGCGGCCTTCCTCATTCCCGCCGCGGCGCTGGAATTACATAGCCATCCCGTTGACCTATTGCAGACCGAAATTATATTGGCGATTCTCTATCTCGGAATCTTTCCCTCGTTCCTGTCGTTTTTATTGTGGAACCGCTCGATCCGCATTTTCGGCCCGAGCCGGGCGAGCCTCGCCTACAACACGCTGCCGCTCTTCGCGGTGGTGCTGTCGGAGATTTTTTTAGGAGAACCGCTGAAGGGGTATCAGATCGCGGGCGGCATCGTCATCATCGCCGGCGTGATCATCGGCACGCGCGATTAGCTTCGGCCTATAGCCGCATCGGCATGATGACGTAGAGATAGCCGTCGTCGTCGGCCTTGCGGAGGATGCTCGGGCTCACGTCGTCCTTCAGCGCGAGCTCGACGTCGCCGCCCGCGCCGAGCACCGCGAGCACGTCCATCAGGTAGCGCGCGTTGAAGCCGACGGTGAGCGCCTTGCCGGGATATTCGATCTCGATTTCCTCGACCGCCTCGCCGAGCTCGGGGTTGTTCGCGGTGATCGCGACCTTCCCCGGCTTGAGCTCCATCTTGATCCCCTTGTAGCGCTCGCTGGAGAGCAGCGAGACGCGCCGGAGCGCGTGGTGGAACTCGTCCTGCTCGAGGCGCGCGAGCTGCGGGTTGTCCTTCGGGATGACCTTGGTGTAGTCGGGAAAATCGCCTTCGATCAGGCGCATGAAAAGCTCGACGTCGTCCTTCACCACCAGGCCCATGTTGTCCTTGAAGCCGACCGAGACCAGCCCCTCCTCGGCGTTTTCCAAGAGCCGGCGCAATTCCGCCAGCCCCTTGCGCGGCAGGATGACCCCCTTCGCCAGCCCCAGGCCGCCGATGGGGCGGTCGATCATCGCCAGCCGGTGGCCGTCGGTCGCCACCATGCGGACCTTGCCGTCCTTGATCTCCTCGACGAAGACGCCGTTCAGGTTGTAGCGCGTCTCGTCGCTCGAGACCGAAAAGATCGTCCGCTCGATCATCTCCCGCAAGACCTTGGCCGGAACGCTGGATAATTTTTCTCCATCGAACTGCGGAAATTGGGGAAACTCTTTCGCGTCCAGGCCGACGATCTTGAAGACCGATTTGCCGCTCTTGATCTCCACCCATTCGTTCTCGAGGCGCTTCAGCTGGAGCGTCTCCTCCG
>DASWFA010000168.1:0-3700 GCA_036394475.1 Binatia bacterium | reverse complement strand
AGCCGTAGTGTTGGGTGAGGCCGTTGACGATGCGCGTCATGCGCCCGCTCGCCGTGCCTTCGAGGCAGAACCCCTGCGCGGCGTAAAGCTCGAGCCAGGTCTTCTGGTACATCAAAAGCTCGCGCCAGTCGAGAAACGCCTCGGTCTCGGGCAGCGCCTGGACCCGGTCGATCTGTTCGCGCGTGTAGCCGCAGGCCAGCGCGAAGCGGATATAAAGCCCCTTGTGGCTGTCGGTGCCGGTGATCTCGCCCGTCCCCTCCTCGACCACGTTGTCGATCCACATCCGCTCCAGCTCCGGGTCTTCCGGGCAGCGGCCGAGCATCGCCGCGATCGGCTTGGGAAACGGCTTGGGAAAAAAGAGATAGAACTGCCCGACGAACCCCATGAGCGCGTCCCGGTCGAGCTCCCCTTTTTCGACCATGCCGATCACCGGATGGTCCTTCGAGTGCTTTTTCCGCACCGTGTCGTGCAGTTCCTTGACGAACGCTGCGCCTGAGAGCGGCATAATCTCCTCCTGGACCGCAAGAACCCGCGAATGAATTTGCTTACCACATATCACATGGAAAAATCGAGGCAAAGGGCGCGGTTATCGGGTTTGTTGGGCCGGCGGCGGATCGATGCGGAAGCCGTCTTTTTCCAGCGCGCCGTGGATGCGCGCGATGTGCTCGCGGCCGGTGGTTTCCAGGATCAGCTCGATCCGCGTCTCGCCGATCTCCAGCTCGCCGAAGCCGCGCGCGTGCTCGACGCTGAGCACGTTGGCGCCCTCTTTCGCCACGGCCGCCGCGAGCCGCGCGAGCGAGCCCGGCCGGTCGGCGAGGACCACCGAAAGCCTGGCCAGCCGGCCGTCCTGGACCAGCCCCTTTTCGATGATGCGCGCGACGAGGTTGACGTCGATGTTGCCGCCCGAGACGACGAGCGCGGTGTTCTTCCCCTCCAGCCCGATTTTTTTGTTGACCAGCGCGGCCAGCGGCACCGCCGCGGCGCCCTCGGCGACGGTCTTCTCTATCTCCAGCAACAGGAGCACGGCGTTGGCGATCTCCCCTTCGCTCACGGTCACGAGATCGTCGACGTAGCGCCGGACGATCTCCAGCGGGATCTCCCCCACCTGCCGGACGGAGATGCCGTCGGCGATCGTCGCCGCGGGCGCGACCCGGACCGGGCGGCCGCGCTCGAGCGCGGCCTTCATGGACGGCACGCGCTCGGCCTGCACGCCGACGACGCGGATATTCGGATTCGCTTCCTTGAGCGCCAGCGCGATGCCGGCGATCAGCCCGCCGCCGCCGACCGGGACCACGACCGCCTCGAGATCGGGGTTCTGCTCCCTCAATTCCAGCCCGACGGTCCCCTGGCCGGCGACGATCATCGGATCGTCGAAGCCGTGGATGTAGGCGAGGCCGCGCTCGCGCGCGATCTTCATGGCTTCGGCGTAGGCCCCGTCGTAGTCGTCGCCGGCGAGCAGCGACTCGGCGCCGTAGCGCCGCACCTGGGCGACCTTGATGAGCGGCGCGCGCACCGGCATGACCACCGTGGCCCGGATGCCGAGGCGGCGGGCGTGGAACGCCACCGCCAGGCCGTGGTTGCCGGCGCTGGCGGTGACGACCCCCTTCCGGGCCTCGCCGGGCGCGAGCGTGGCGA
This sequence comes from Binatia bacterium, assembly GCA_036394475.1. Taxonomy (GTDB): domain Bacteria; phylum Desulfobacterota; class Binatia; order UBA9968; family UBA9968; genus JAJPJQ01. The sequence continues at coordinate 2,065 of DASWFA010000168.1, read as the reverse complement.
GCCGGTTGACCGCGCCGCGCTCCTTGAACGACCCGGTCATCTGGAGGTTTTCCAGCTTGAAGAAAACCCGGCCGCCGGCGAGCCGGCTCACGGTCTCGGAATAGGCCGAGGGCGAGACGTAAATGAAGTCGCGGATGCGCTCGCGCGCCTGAAAAATATCGGCCGAGGAAATCATGCCGGACGCCCCGCCTTTCTTGCCGTCATGTCCATCATGTCTATCATATCCATCATAACGCGCCCGGCGCCGAATTCGAGACCGGGGTCTACGGCCGCCGAAGCCCCGTCAGGTGATTACTATTTTCAATGCAGGTATTTACCCGGTTGCCGTAAAGCCCCGGCCGATTATGATGGGCCGTCTTTGACCGCAGGGCCGACGATGCGCGCGCACACGACGGCGAAGTATTCGCCCCACCGCAAGCCATGGCGGATTGTCCATGTCCTCTGCATGGCGCTGGTTTTCTCGTACATCGTGTTCGACATCCTCGATCTCGACGGCTCCGACCTGCCGACCATTCTCGCGCCGGCGGAATGGGACGTCATCTCGGCCGAGATGCCCGCCGACCTGGATCAGGCCGAGCGGCTCGACCGCGCCGATCTGTGGAACGACACCCTGCTCTTCCCCGACCTGTCGGCCGGCCGGGCGCGCTTCCACGACGCGGCGCGGCCGCCTTCTTCCCCCCTCGATTCCGCGCGGGCGCACGGCTACCGCACCGGTCTGCCGCGCGACGCCATCACCCACTGACTCCTTCGCTTGCCGGCGAGATTTTCGACTGCGTTCCCTATCTCATTTCAACGGACTTGCACGAAGGAGACTCAGATGAAGACCACACGAAAATTGTTTTCTCCCTGGTTCTTTCTATTCGCGGCGATCGTTCTGGCGACCGCGACCGCCGTCGTGGCGGACCCGCAGAACTACGGCATCCGGGCGGTCAGGATCCGCTCGCTCTGCACTCCGGGCTTCCCGGCGACGCCGGGCCTGCCGGAGGTCCCGCCTCCGGCGACGGTAGCGGACCCCAACTGCCCCTCTGTCCCGACGCTCGCGACGAGCCCGAGCGGCCGCTGGAGCGTCGATATCAGCTGGTTCGATCCCTCGACCCAGAAGTTCTACATGGCCGACCGTAACAACTTCAGCGTCGATATCGTCGACGCCAACACCGACACCGTCGTCGGCGCGGCCAGCAACTTCGTCGGCATCCGGCCGGGCACCAACACGTCGGGGCCCAACGGCGTCCTCACGACCGGCAACCCGCGCCAGCTCTGGGCGGGCGACGGCGACGGGACGGTGAAGGTTTACAGCCTCGACGCCAACGGGCTCTCCCCCACTCTGCTCAAGACCGTCAGCGCGGGCGGGGTGAAGCGGGCGGACGAGATGGCCTTCGATCCGGACGACCACGTGGTCCTGGTCGCGTGGGACGACGACGCCGATCTCTTCCTGGCGTTCATCTCGGTATCTTCGATAGCCGGCAACATCAACGTGCTCGGGACGATCCATATGCCCGAGACGACGGGCTGCGGCATCGAGCAGCCGGTTTACAACCATGCGACGAACCGGTTTTACCTCGCCGTCCCCTGCACCAGTCAGGTCAACGTCGCCAATCATAACGGCGCGATACACGCCAACGGCGAGATCGCGGTCATCAACCCGCTGACGATGGCGATCGAGAACGTGTTCGCTCTCGACGGCACCAACTGCTTCCCGCACGGGCTGGCGCTCGGCCCCCGGCAGAACCTGCTGCTCGGCTGCAGCGGCGACGCTCCCGCGGGGACGCAGATGAAGTCGATCATCATGAAAGCCACCACCGGCGCCATCCTTCAGACCTTCACCCAGCTCGGCGGCTCCGATGAAGTCTGGTACAACCGGGGCGACAATCACTATTATCTCGCCATGTCGAGCTGGACTTCCACCGGACTGACCGGCGGCCCATCCACCCCGAGTCTCGGCATCATCAATGCCGGGTCGGCGGACACCGGCCCGGGCGCGCCGGTGTGGGTGCAGAACATTCTGACGACCCGCACCTCGCATTCGGTGGCCGCGGTGTACGCGACGGAATGCGACAGCGGCGGC
>DASWFA010000167.1:0-6036 GCA_036394475.1 Binatia bacterium | reverse complement strand
GAGCGGCTTCCGGGAGATTAAAAGACGGCCGAGGACCGCCGCCGCGACCAGGACGGCGCCGACGTAGCGCGTCAGCCAGGCGCCGCCGAGCGCGAGCGCGCCCGGGACGAGGGCTCTCCAATCGTTTTTTTCCAGCGCGGCCCCGGTGAGAAATAATCCGGTGAGCGCCAAAAAAAGAAACAGCGGCTCGGACCAGGCGGCCGAATGGATCTCGATCAGCGCGATCGAGGTCGCGGCGAGGAAAGCGCCGAGGAATGAAGATTTTGTCGAGCCGGTGGCGCGGAAGACAACCAGCCCGATCAGCAGCGTGTTGGCGGCGAAAAGCGCCGCGCCCAAAAACCGCGCGGCTTCGGGCGGCGCCAGGCCGAGGCGCACGCCGAGCGAGAGGACAAACGGGTAAAGCGGCGGGTAATGGACCACCGGGCCCGGCTCCGGCGCACCGATCTTGAAGCCGGTATAACCCTCGCCGCGCGCCAGATGGGCGGCGGCGTCGAGATAGACGACGGCATCCGGCGTGACGCCGACGGCCGCGGCCGTGGCGTAAAAAATCACGGCAGCCGCAAGCAAGGCCGGCGCGCCGCACACCAGGACGGCGCGCCCGACGCCGGGCCGGAAGAGCCCTTCTCTATTCACACGGCCGCTGAGGACACATCTAGCGGACCAGGCCCAATCCGAGGAGCCCTTGCAGGATCAGCCAGATCGCCACCAGATAGTTCAAAAAACGGGGAAAGATGAGGATCAGCACGCCGAACAAAAGCGAAAGCAGGGGACTCAAATGCGCCGCGGTAACGACCATAACACACCTCCTCACAACGTGGTTGGTGGAATTCCTGGTTCTAGCTTTTTTTCAGCCTCCGCTCAAGCCAGCCGGTCGCGACCGCCAGCGCCGCCTCGTTGCGCGCGCCGGGAACGCGCCCCATGTGGCCGCCTTCGGCGAAGATGCGCGCCTCTTTGGGATCGCCGTGCTCCATGGCCAGATAGATATCCTCCACCGGATGCTGGTCGTCAAGCTTGCCGTTGACGAAAAGCAGCGGCGCGCTCGCCTTGTCGAGCCAGCCCTGCGTCTTGAGCGACAGCCGCGGCGCGATCTCCAACACTTCTTCGAGCGTCCGGGCGCGAAAAATGTAAGAGCGCGAGTCGAGCAGGCTCGCCGGGCCCATTAAATACTGCGAAGCGGTCTGGGTAAGCGCCGGGCGGAGCCATTCCGGCTGGAACGTATGGTGCAGGCCGGCGCCCCAATTGACCGCGCCCTTGAGGCGCTTCGCCTCGACATAGGCGAGCTTCGCCGCCCAGTAGCCGCCGAAGCTCCGCCCCATGACGGCGACGCGCCGGCCGTCGACGTCGGCGCGCGTCTCGAGATAATCCAGCGCCGCGGAAAAAGTCCGCTCCGCGCCCGGCTCCTGCCCGAGCAGGGGATTTTCCCCGGTGCCCGGCATGTCGATCGTGAAAGTGGCGAGGCCCAGGCGGTGGAGCGCTTCGCTCTGCCCGCGCGAATCCTCCTTCCAGCCGTCGACGCCGCCCCAGTGCATCACCACCGGCGGCCGCGCCGTTCCACGCGGCACTTGCAGATAGCCGACGACTTTTTCCCCTTCGAACGGGATTTCGATCCGCTCGACCGGCGGATCGAGATAGCGGCCGGCCCGGAGAAAAGTCCTCATCGCGCCGCGGTAGCAGCTCATCTTTTCCGCGCTGCTCGGCACCGGGTAGCGGCCGATGCGGAAATACTCGTAGGCGAGGTCATAGGTCTCGCCGGCTTCGGCTTGCCTTTTATTTTCCTGCTCCTCGGCGAGAGCTTCATAGCGCGCGCCGATCTTGCCCCATTCTTTTCCCCACGGATCCGGCTCCAGGCTGTTCAAACGGCCGAGCACTTCCTCAATGTCTTCCTGCTTTACGCGCTCGAAGGGATTCACCTTCCCCGCGCGCCGGAGAATCTCTTTTTTGACTTCGTCGAACGTTAATTCGCGCGCCGCCATCTCTTTTTTCTTACTACCTGCTGCCCGGCTCGAGCGCAGCGAGAGCCTTCTTGAGAAACCGGTCGTCCATGAATTTATTGGGATCGAAGTTCGGCCTTTCCTTGAGCGTGGCGATCTCGAGCTCGGCGCGCTTCATGATGCCGTCGGCGCTGAGCGAGGGCGCGTAGGCGTCGCGCACCAGATCGTAGAGCGGCGCGGCGGTCTCCTTGTCCACCTGCCCGTGCTTCATGATGAGCTGGATGCCGCCGTCGCGGTCCGATTTGATATAGAGCATCGCCTTGACCACCGCCTTGACGGTCCGCTCGACCAGGTCCGGCTCTTCCTGAATGACCTTGGCCGTCGTCAGCATGGCGCTGAACGGCACGCCTTTGAAAACGTCGCCGAGATAGACCAGCCGCTTGAAGCCCGCCTTGAGCACCGGCCCGTCGGCCGGCGGCGCCATGAGCGCCGCGGCGACCGTTCCCTGCATGAGCGCCGCCGCCTTGGTCTGGTCGCCCGGCATGTTCAAGTACTCGCCGAAATTCTGCGGCAGGCCGAAATGGCCGAGCATCGCCAGCAGCACGCTGTAGGTCGAGCCGCCGAAGGTCACCGCGATCTTCTGGCCCCGCAGGTCTTCGAGCCGCTTCACTTCCGGCCGGGTGATCAGGCTCATCGGGATCTGATTGAAGATCTGGACTAAAACGCGGAGCTGCTCGCCGCGGAACATGGCATGCATCGAGGGGCCGAAGGCGGAGGCGAACTGCACGCTCCCCGCCACGATCGCCTGCACGTTAATCGAGTTGCCGCGGAGATAGACCACACGCGCGTCGGCGAGGCCCATCTCCTCGTAATAGCCTTTGTATTTGGCCGCGGTGAGCGCCAGGTGCTGGATGTTCCCCGCGCTCGGGAGCGAGACGTAGACGGGCTTGGCGATCTGGGCCGCCGCCGGGGCCGCGAGCGCGGCCATGATTAGCGCGAGGGCGAGCGCAGACAGTCGCTGCATGGCGCCTCCTTTTTTACTTCGAGCCCCTGAGCCTCGGGTCGAGCGCGTCCCTCAGGCCTTCGCCGACCAGATAGTACGAGAGCACTGTAATAAAAATCGCCGCGCCGGGAAAGAGCGCCAGCCACCAGGCGAAAGTCGCGCTCCGCGCCTCGTTCAGGATCGAGCCCCAGGTCACCGCCTCGGCCGGCACGCCGATGCCGAGAAAGCTGAGACTCGACTCCAGGATGATCGCCCCGGCGACGCCGAGCACGACCGAGACCAGGACCGGCGCGAGCGCGTTGGGGAGAATGTGGCGGAACATGATCTTTCGCGTCGAGACGCCGAGCGCGAGCGCCGCGGTCACGTAGTCGAGGTTGCGGATTTTTAAGAACTCGCCGCGGGTGAAGCGCGCGATGCCGACCCAGCCGGTGAGGCCGATGATCGCCATCGTGAGAAAGATGCTCGGCGGAAACATGGCGGCGATCGTGATCAGGAGGAAAAAAGTCGGCAGCGTCAGCATGACCTCGAAGACGCGCGAGATCACGAGGTCGGTCCACGCGCCGAAATAGCCCGCCAGCGCGCCCAGCACGACGCCGACGAGGAGCGCGATGCCGACGGCGACGAAGCCGATGGAGAGCGAGATCCGCGAGCCGTGGATCAGCCCCGCCGTTACGTCGCGCCCGAGCTTGTCCGTGCCGAGCCAGTGCCTGGCCGAAGGCGGCTCGAACGGCGCGGTGAGGTCGATGTCGCTCGCCCGGTAGGGGACCGGCGGCAAGACGATGCGCTCGGCCGCGACCGTCTTGAAGTCCATGTTGAGCAGCTCGGGCTGCCATTTGCCCAGGCCGAACCTGACCAGGCCGCTACGGATAACCGGGAAATAGGTCCGGCCGCGATAGACCATGTAATAGGGCTTGTTGTTGGCGAGGAAATCCGCCGCCGCGGCCATGGCGAAGAGAAAAAGCACCATGTAAAGCCCGGCCATCGCCAGGCGGTTGCGCCTGAGCCCCTTCCAGACGCTCGACCATTGCCCCCCGGTGGCCGCGCTCGCGCCGGCGCCGAGGCTCATTCCCAGTCCGGCCCCCGAGGCGGCCGGCGCCGCGCTCTGCTCGGGCGGCATCTCTTATTGCCCCCTCCGCCCAAAGGCGATGCGTGGGTCGACCACCGCCAGCAGGATATCCGACAGCAGGATGCCGATCAGGGTGAGCAGCGCGCTCACCGTGAGGAGCGCCAGCACGATCGGGTAATCGCGCGCGAGCACGGCGTCGAAGCCCAACTGCCCCAGGCCGGGGATGGAAAAAACCGTCTCGATGATCACACTGCCGCCGATCAGGCCGGGCAAAAGCTCGGCCAGGATCGTCACCTGGGGGATCAGCGAGTTGCGCACCGCGTGCTTCCAGATCACGACGCGCTCCGGCAGTCCCTTCGCACGCGCCACCTGGACGAAGTCCTGGCGCAGGACTTCCAGCATGCTCGAGCGCATGTAGCGCGACAGTCCCGCGAAGCCGGCATAGGAGAGCAGCACGACCGGGAGAAACAGGTGCCACGTCTGGTCCCTGATCTTTTCCCACAGCGGCCAGTCCGAGGAATAGTCGATCGAGGTGAGGCCGCCGGGCGGAAACAGATAGAGAAAGTCGCCGCCGCAGATAAAAACGAGAGCCATGGTCGCCGCCCAGATGAGCGGGATCGCGAACAGGACGAACGCCGTGAACGTGGTGATCTGATCGCCGATCGAGTTCGGATGCGTCGCCGAGTAGATGCCGAGCGGAATGGCTACGAGGTAGACGAGCAGGATGGAGAAGAACTCGAGCTTGACGGTGACCGGCAGGCGCTCCGCGATCTTCTCCCACACCGGCCGTCGGTCTTTAAAGGAGGCGCCGAAATCGAGCTGGGCCAGGTTTTTGAGCCAGACGAGGTATTGGACGTGGAGCGGCTTGTCGAGGCCGTAGAGCGCGCGCCATTCGGCCAGCGCCTGATCGACCAGGCCGCGCTTTGCGAGCGAAATGCCGGCGCCGCCCGCGGCCTTGAGCCCTCCCCCGGCCATCAGCTCGGCCGGATCGCCGGGCGCGAGATGCACGACCAGAAAACAGATCAAAGTGATGCCGATAAAAGTGGGGATCAAAAGCAAAAGGCGCTGTAAAAGGTAGGCCGCCATCGGGTCAGTTCGCCGCCGGCCGGGCGCCGTATTTTTGCTGCCCGAGCGGCACCCACCACTCGAGCGGCCTGAGGCCGGCGGCGAGAACCTCGACGCCGCGAAAGCGCCGGTCGACCGCGCTCACCGATTTCCGGGCGAAGAGAAACGTGTAGGGCTGCTCGTCGTTCAGGATGCGCTGGAACTCCTTGCTCATCTCGGCGCGCTTTTTCGGATCGAACTCGCGGCGGTAGTCTTCCAGGATCTTGTCCACGCGGGGGTTTTTGTAGCCGATATGGTTCGATCCCCCGTTGGCCGCCTGGGAGGAATGCCAGACCTGATAGTTGTCCCCTTCGCTCACCGACATCTGCCAGCCGAGGATGACCGCGTCGAACTTATGGTTTTTCACGTCGTCCAAAAAGATCGTCCAGTCGAGCCGCCGGACCGAGGCGGCGATGCCGTGCTTCTTGAGCTCGTCCTGCAGCGCCAGCGCCACGCTCTCGCGCACGTCGTTGCCGGAGTTGACCTTGATCTCGAAGCGGAGCGGGACTTTTTTGCCGTCGATGATTTTGTCGAGCACGCCGTCGCCGTCGGTGTCCTTCCAGCCCGCCTCGGCGAGCAGCGCCAGCGCTTTCTTCGGATCGTAGGGATAGCTGTAGAGGTTTTTGTCGTACTCGGGGCGGAAAAAATAGATCGGCCCGTCGACGACCTGCCCCAGGCCGAACAGGATCGTCTTGACCATCTGCTGGCGGTTGGTGAAATAGGTCATCGCCTGGCGCACGCGCTTGTCGCGGAAGATCGGGCTTAAGTTGTTCCAGCCGATGTAGGAGTAGGCCGGGCTGTAGTACTCGTATTTCTCGAACTGCCTTTTGAACCGGTCGCTGTTCGTGCCGCGCTTCGCCTGAATCGGGTTCAGGTCCATCGTGTCCAAGTCGCCGCTCTTTAACTGGATGAGCGCGGCGTCCGGATTGTTG
>DASWFA010000166.1:0-1973 GCA_036394475.1 Binatia bacterium | reverse complement strand
CAGCGCCGCCTCGATGGTCTCCTTGACGCCCGGCTCGAGCTCGCCGCCGTACTCCTTGAGCGACTTCTCGGTGGAGTAGATCAGCGAATCGAGCTGGTTGCGCGCCTCGGCGGCCTCCTTGCGCTTCTTGTCCTCGTCGGCGTGCGCCTCCGCGTCCTTCACCATCTTCTTGATCTCTTCCTCGTTGAGGCCGCTCGACGCGGTGATCTTGATCGACTGCTCCTTGCCGGTTCCGAGATCCTTGGCCGTGACGTGGACGATGCCGTTGGCGTCGATGTCGAAGGTGACTTCGACCTGCGGCACGCCGCGCGGCGCCGGCGGTATGCCGACGAGATCGAACTGGCCCAAGAGCTTGTTGTCGGCCGCCATCTCCCGCTCGCCCTGAAAGACGCGGATGGAAACGGCCGTCTGATTGTCCGCCGCGGTGGAGAAGACCTGGCTCTTCCGCGTCGGGATCGTGGTGTTGCGCTCGATCAGCTTGGTGAGCACGCCGCCGAGCGTCTCGATGCCGAGCGAGAGCGGCGTCACGTCGAGCAGGAGGACGTCCTTGACCTCGCCCTTCAGGACCGCCGCCTGGATCGCCGCGCCCACCGCCACGACCTCGTCCGGGTTGACGCCCTTGTGCGGCTCCTTGCCGAAGATCTTTTTCACCCGCTCCTGCACCGCCGGCATGCGGGTCATGCCGCCGACGAGAATGACCTCGTTGATGTCGCTCTGGCTGAGTCCCGCGTCCTTCAGCGCCTGGCGGCAGGGGCCCTCGGTCCGGTCGATCAGGTCGGCGCACAGCGCCTCCAGCTTCGAGCGCGTCAGCTTGATGTTCAGGTGCTTCGGCCCGTTCTGGTCGGCGGTGATGAACGGCAGATTGATGTCGGTTTCCATCGACCCGGAAAGCTCGCACTTGGCCTTCTCCGCCGCTTCCTTCAGCCGCTGGAGCGCCATGCGGTCCTTGCGCAGATCGATGCCCTGGTCTTTTTTAAACTCGTCGGCCAGGTAGTCCATCACCCGCTGGTCGAAGTCTTCGCCGCCGAGGAAGGTGTCGCCGTTGGTCGATTTGACTTCGAAGACCCCTTCGCCCAGCTCCAGAATGGAGACGTCGAAAGTGCCGCCGCCCAGATCGAACACGGCGATCTTTTCGTCTTTCTTTTTATCCAGTCCGTAGGCGAGCGAGGCGGCGGTCGGCTCGTTGATGATGCGCAGCACGTTCAGGCCGGAGATCCGCCCGGCGTCCTTGGTCGCCTGCCGCTGGCTGTCGTTGAAGTAGGCCGGCACGGTGATGACCGCCTCGGTGACTTTTTCGCCGAGATAATCCTCGGCGGTCTGCTTCATCTTCTGCAGAATAAACGCGGAGATCTCCGACGGGCTGTACTTCTTGCCCCGGATCTCGACCCAGGCGTCGCCGTTGTCGCCCTTGACGATCTTATAGGGAAGGACCTTCATCGCCTTCTGGACGAGCGGATCGTCGAAGCGCCGCCCGATCAGCCGCTTGACGGCGAAGATGGTGTTTTCCGGATTGGTGATCGCCTGCCGGCGCGCGATCTGGCCGACCAGACGCTCGCCGCTTTCGGAAAAGGCCACGACCGAAGGCGTGGTGCGGCTGCCCTCGGAATTCGCGATGACTACGGGATCGCCCGCCTCCATGATCGCGACGCAGGAGTTGGTGGTCCCCAGATCAATGCCGATAACTTTTGCCATATTTCGTGCTCCTCATGCTCTAATTGGAAAGGAAATTTAACCATCCCCCCGGCGCTTTTCAACCACCCCGCCGGTTCTTATTTTCCTGTGTATTTTCAGGCGCTTTGGATACGACGACCTGGGCAGGACGGAGCAGCCGATCGGCCAGGTAGTAGCCTTTTTGATGCTCCTCGACGACCGTGTTGGGGTCGTGCTCGCGGCTTTCCAGCTGGGCCACGGCCTCGTGCTTGGCCGGATCGAAGCGCTCTCCCAGCGCCGCGATCGGGTTGACGCCGTGGCGG
>DASWFA010000165.1:0-2708 GCA_036394475.1 Binatia bacterium | reverse complement strand
GACGGCGGGCTCAGCGTGTAGCCGCCGAACGGCGTCACCGCGATCTTGTCGCTCGCGAGCACCTCGGCCAATTTCTGCTGGAGGTCCGCCGCCGACTCGCCGGGCAGCACCCGGCAATTGACGATCGCGTGCGCGGTCTGCGGCAGCGCGTTCATCGCCGTGCCGGCGTCGAGCCGCGTGGCGACGCAGGTCGTCCGGAGCTGGGCGTTGTAGGCGGCCCGGGTCGACAGGCGCGAGGCGGCGGAGGTGTCCATCGGGTCGCGGGCGATCGCCCGCATGTCCTCGGCGTCCTGGCCGTTTTCCAGAGCGGCCATGCGCTCGAAGTAGACACGCGTCGCTTCCGTCAGCTTGACGGGAAAAGCGTGCTTCGCCAGCCGGGAGAGCCCTTCGGCGAGCTGGTAGATCGCGTTGTCCCGCCCCGGCACCGCGCTGTGGCCGCCGGGATTTTTGACTTCCAATCGATAGGTGACGGAGATCTTTTCGCTCGCCTGCACCCGGTTCGCCAGCGGCTTGCCGCTGCGGAGCGACACCCCGCCGCCTTCGTTCAGCGCGAACTCCGCGTCGACGAGCTCGCGGTGGTTCTTGAGCAGCCAGTCGACGCCGTTGGTCGGCACGTCGCCCAGCTCCTCGTCCGCGGTGAGGGCCAGGACGATGTCGCGGTCGGGGACGAATTTTTCCTGCTTGTAGCGGATGAGATTGGCGACGAAGATCGCCGCCATCGCCTTATCGTCCGACGTGCCGCGGCCGTTGAAATAGCCGTCCTGCTCGAGGAGCTTGAAGGGATCGAACGACCAGTCTTCGCGCCGGGCCTCGACCACGTCGAGATGGGCGACCAGGAGAATCGGCCGGCGCGCGCCGCTGCCGCGCAGCCGCGCGACGAGATTGCCCTTGCGCGGCTCCCCTCCCAGCACGACCGCCTCGGCGGACGAAAAGCCGGCCTCGCGCAGCCGCTTGAGCATCGCCTCGGCGGCGGCTGTCGTATTGCCGACCGATTCGCTGGTGTTGATCTCGACGAGCTCCTTGTAAATCTCCCGCGCGAGCTGCTGCTGCGGGCCGGAAGGCTGGGCCGATGCGGACCCCACGCCCAGGGCGACTACTGCGGTAACCGTGACGAAGACTCTTGAAAAAATCATGCGGCGTTTACCTCAGCGAGCAACAATGTGCCACCGGACAATGGCCATTCCGAACCCGAATAAAGCCCCGCCATCGGATGCGTGGGGCGCTCGCGCCGGAGCAGCGGATCGACGAACTCCCAGCCAAGTTCGATTGCGATCTCCACAATAACTTGAACGATCGGCTCCCGAAAATTTCCAACAGGAATTCTATCAGGAGCTCAACCACGGTGATTTCAAGACAATTCGAACAGCCCCTTCGCCGTGCCGCCCAATATCGCGGCGCGGTCTTCCGCCGAGCGCGCCGCCGCGCGCACCACGCTCAAGGTTTCGAGAATATTCGCCGCGGTTTTGCATTCGAGCGGATAATCGGTGCCGAACATGACGCGGTCGGGCGCGGCGATCTGGAGCGCGGCGTCGAACGCCGGCGGCCACGCGCCGGTCCCGGCGGTGTCGAAATAGAGCGAGCGAAAGAGCTTTTCGAACCGCTCCGCCAGGCCGAGCCGCTTCTGCTCCGCCTGGGTCTTCAAATAGCCCTTCAGTTCGGCCGGCACTTCGGCGTCGTCGGGCTCGAAGAAGGCCATCATCCGGCCCTTGAGCGAGGAGGCGGCGCCGCCGAGATGCGGCATGATGAAGCGGAGCCCCGGATAGCGCGGCAGCACGCTCGCCATCACGCGCACGATCGCCTGGGTCGTCTCGAAGGGGCGGAAGACGCAGCGGTCGAGGTTGTAGGTCGTCTCCGAGCCGGTGGGCTTGGACTGCGGGTGAATGACGATCGGCAGATTTTCTTTCTGGATGCGCTCGTAGAGCGGGTTCATGACCGGGTTGTCGAGGTGCACGTCGAGGTGGCAGGCGAGCAGCGCGACCGCGCGGAGACCCAGCTCTTCGATGCCGCGCTCGAGCTCGCGCTCGGCCGCCGCCGGCTCGTGGACCGGCAGATGGATCGCGCCGAGAAAACGGTCGGGATATCGGCGCTGGACCTGGGCGATGCCGTCGTTCAGCATCCGCGCCACGTCCGCGCCCATGACCTGCACCTGGTCGGTCAGGACCGCTTTGGCCACGCCCGCTTCGTCCATGACTTTGACGTGCGCCTCGAGGTCCTTGCGCGACGGGTTCAGCGTCAGGCTGATCTCGTTGGTGACGATGCGCCGGCCGCCCGCCTGCGCGGCGAGCCGGTCGAACAAGGCCGGGGGCATGAAGTGGTGGTGCACGTCGACGATCAGTTCGGTGGCAGCCATGGCTCGTGCAAACTCCTTATCGGATTGTTCTTATTCTGAGAGGGTATGCGATTGCAATGCGCCGCGCAACTTCGGCTCCCTCAGGCGCTGCGGCTCCGGACGAAGTTCACCATCTTGAGGCTCATGACGACTTCGCGCTTCTGGTTCAACACCTCGACGAACGAGCGGACGATGCCGCGGTCGGGCTTGGACTGCGATAGGCGGGTTTCCAGGACCGTCACGCGGATCGAGAGCGCGTCGCCGGGATAGACCGGCCTGTCCCAGCGGAGCTCGTCGCAGCCCGGCGAGCCGAGATTGGCGACCCGGGAGAGATAGTTGTCGGTGTAGAGGCGCATCATGAGCCCCGCGGTGTGCCAGC
>DASWFA010000164.1:0-7701 GCA_036394475.1 Binatia bacterium | reverse complement strand
CGGGCGCAATCGAGCCGTCCTATCAAATGGTCCTGGACCGCTGGGTCCATCCGGAAGACCGGCCCGGCGTCGAGCGCGACATCGAAGCGATGACGGCGGCCAAAAAAGACGGCGAGCTGGATTATCGAATCGTCCGCGACGACGGCTCCGTGAGGCACCTACACGGCGCGGCGCACCCCATTGCCAACCGGTCGGGCGACGCCGAATTCGTCGGCGTGGTGATGGACGTGACCGAGCGGCACCAGGCGAGGGCGGATCTGGAAAGCGCCTTCGAAGAGATCAAGGCGCTCAAAGACCGGCTGTACCATGAGAATCTGGCGCTCAGGGAAGATATCGACCGCGCGTCGATGTTCGATGAGATCATCGGCGCCTCGCCCGCCGTGCGCACGGTGCTCTCGCGCGTCGCCAAGGTCGCGCCCACCGATTCCACCGTGCTCATCACGGGCGAGACCGGCACGGGAAAAGAGCTGATCGCGCGCGCCATCCACAAGCGCTCCAGGCGCGCCGGCCAGCCGTTCATCGGCTTCAACTGCGCCGGCATTCCGCCGGCGCTCGTCGCCTCCGAGCTGTTCGGCCACGAAAAGGGCTCCTTCACCGGAGCGCAGCAGCGGCGCCTCGGCCGCTTCGAGCTGGCGGCGGGCGGCACCATTTTCCTCGACGAGGTCGGCGAGCTTCCCGCCGAGACCCAGATCGCTCTGCTGCGGGTGCTGCAGGAGCGCGAGATCGAGCGCGTCGGCGACTCCGAGCCGGTCTCGATCGATGTCCGGGTCATCGCCGCGACCAACCGCGATTTGCAGGCCGCCGTCGCCGCCGGCGCGTTCCGGCTCGACCTGTTTTACCGCCTCAACGTTTTTCCGATCGAAATGCCCTCGCTCCGCCAGCGCCAGCAGGATATCCCGCCGCTGCTCGACTATTTCATCAAACGGTACGCGGCCAAGGCGGGCAAAAAAATAAAGAGCGTCGACCGGCGAACGGTGGAGCTGTTCAAGTCCTATCACTGGCCGGGCAACATCCGCGAGCTGCAGAACGTGATCGAGCGGTCCGTCATCGTCTGCGAGGGCGAGACCTTTTCGGTGGACCAGAGCTGGCTGTCGGGCGCGGCGCGCCAGCCGCGTCACGGCTCCTCGCTCCTTTCCGAGCGGCTGCTCGATCAGGAGAAGAACATCATCGAGTCGGCGCTGGCCGAGAGCCAGGGCAAAGTCGCCGGCGTGACCGGGGCGGCGGCCAGGCTGGGGATTCCGTCGTCCACGCTCGAATCGAAAATCAAGACGCTCAAAATCAAAAAAAACTCGTTCAAGACGATCTAGCGCGCTTTTCTCAAATAGCCTTACGGTCCCTGATACTTGATGAAGTGCCCGTAGAGCTGGACCGGATGCGTGATCGGCGACGGCAGGACGACCGCCGCGGGCCGGACGATAAACGTGCCCATCTCGTCGGCCGAAGGGCCGGCGTGCGTGCCCATCTCCGGGATGAACGACACGTGCCCCTGCGGCGCGTCGATGCCGTAGATCACCAGATCGCCGGCGCTCGGCATATTCATCAGATCCGCCACGCCCTGAACGACGAGGGAAACGTCCGCGCGCTGCGAGAACGGCCCCGTTCCCGACTCGCGGAAAGAGTAGCGCCGGCCGCGTGAAAAGCAGACCGGACCTTTGTCCGACCGCCCCAGGACGAAGCCGACGCCCGGGCTGTCGGAGATGCGCTCCGCCAGCGCGGGGTACCGGCGCTCGAACGCTTCGAGGCCGATCGGCGCCGCGCTGTCGAGGACGTAGAGAAAAGCGTTGGGGCCGGCGGAGATCACGCGGACGCCGTTCTGCTCGTGCGCCTCCGGGTCGCTCCGCCGAAAATAGTCCTGGTCGAGGTAGTTCAGGAAGTGCTGAAAGAGTCCCGGCGTCGCGGCGCACCGCGAGCGAATGCCGTGCGCCAGGCCGCACCGCGCAGGGGCTTCGGCCGCCCCCGCCGGAGTCCGGTCCAGAAACTCATCGAAGATCCAGCGCTCGAGCCTCCGGCCGCCGGTCAAATCGCGGTAGGGCTTGCAGACCGCCTGGCCGTGATCCGAGAGGATATAGAGATCGTAGCGGTACTCGGGCACGCGCCGCGCCACGGTCCAGAGCCGGCGGATCGCCCGGTCGATGCGGCGGAGCGAGATCAACGCCGGGCGGCTGCGCGGGCCGAAGGCGTGCGCCGCCTCGTCGTAGTCGATGTAGTTGACGTAGACGGCCGGGGCGCCGGCGTAGAGATCGCGGGAGACGGCCAGAGTGAAGAACTCGCGCAGCCAGACCGAGAAGCCCACCTTGATCGTAAACCAGCGCCAGTCCTGGCGCCGCTTCACCGAGTAAAAAACAAAGCGCGGCAGCGCCCGCCCGAGCTCGACCACGGTCCGGAAAAGGCTCTTGAGAAAGACCCAGAAGAGCACCACGAACGGCGCCAGCGCGGCGAGAAGGCCGCGGCCGCTCGGACGCGTGAGGCTCGACAGCGTGAAAAAATTGTTGTCGGCGCCGCCGGTAAAGATGCAGCCGTAGGCGCTGCCGCCCTTCAAGATGCCGCGCCGGCCCGCCGCCTGCTTCGCCTCGACGCGCGCCGCGTGGCCGCCCCGCGGAAAGTGGACGTCGGCGCGCCGCTCGCGATCGTAGTAGTGAAAGCCCGGGATATCGGGACGCACGCCGTACATCGCCGCCATCTGAAACGCCGGCGTCGAGGTCGGCAGCCCGACCGTCATCGGGTCCAGCCGGTGGCCGCCGCCCCGGAGCAACCGCTTGAGAAACGGCATGTAGCCCGCGGCGAGCCCCGCTTCGAGCACGGCGCGCGACAGGCCGTCGATCTGCACGATCAACAAGCGCCGGCCTGCGGTCCCCGGTGCGCCGCCGCGCTGGAGGCGGCGAATCAGACGGTCCAGCGCGCGCTGCCAGGAGAGAACCAGCTCGTCGACAAACGCCATCAGCCTAATCCGGCGGGCGCCGCCGACCGGCGCGCCTCACGGCCAGAGCTCCCGTATGTCCTCCGGCAGGACGTGGCGGATGTCCTCGATCTCGCCGTCGGAGATGCGGCGCTCCAGCACCGCGAAGGACGCGCGCGCGATCCGCTCGGCGTCCGCGCAGTCGCCCTCCTTGAACTGCCGCTCGATCCGCGCCAGGAACTGCTCCTTGTGCCGCTCCTTCAGCGGCTTGCCGGTGGGGTCCCAGCCTTCGTAGTAAAAGCCCCGCATCAGCATCGGGAGCTGCGCCCCCAGGTGCGCCGCCTCCTCGACCGTGAGCCGGTCGCGCAGCGCGTGCAGGGTCGCGCGCATTGCGAGGTAAGCCTTGTGCTTGTCCTCCTCGCCCAGCTCGCGGGAGACCGCGTTCAGCCAGTTGTTGGTCTTGTGCACCGTCGTATCGAAAACCTCCAGTCCCGTCATGCTCATGGCCTGGTCTCCTTTCCGGTCCTTTTATCTCCGCTCCTTTTATCGCGGAGCGCGTCGATCATCCCGTGCAAGTGGGCCGCCGCGCTTTCGATATCGGCGTACTTGTATTGTCCCGCCCGGCTTTCGGCGGTCAGCACCCCGCAGCGATGAACGTTTTCAAAATCGCCGTAGGGGAATTTGTACCGCCTCTTGGTCTGCTCGGCCTGCTCGTCGTCGATGCCGAGATGCCACTTGGCGTATTCCTCGTAGCCGTGCCGCCGGATAAAATCGTTTTCTTCCTGCGTCGAAGGCTGGTGCTCGCTCCATGCGTCCCGGTCGTCGATCACCGCCTTCCCTTCGTGGACGAGATTCTTCGCGTGATTGAACCCGCTCCTGTTGAGTTTTACCGCCATGACGATCTCCTTCCTTTGGATCGAACGCCGTCATGCCCATCGGCCCTCGAACAGCGGCGCCAGGGGATGCAGCGACCTCTCCATTTTTAAATCGTTGAAGATCTCCGCCGTCGCCAGCGTCTCGCGCTCCGCCTCGAGGCGGACGCCGAGCTCGGCGGCGACGTCGCGGCTCGCGCCGATGAGCAGGATCTCCGTCCCCTCGTAGTCGAGGAAATCGGGCGGATCGAGATCGATGAAGCGCCGGCCGCCGAAAAGCCCGGCGAGCTTTTTGGGGTATTTCGGCCGCCGCGCGCCGTCGAGGCCCAGACCCGGCGGCGCCGGCGCGTCGGGGTTTTTCACGCTAACGATGTAGCTGGCCTGTTCGGCGATACGGAGCGCGCGCTGCACCGGGCCGGGCCTCGGCGGCAGCTCGAGAATATAGGCGAGATGCGTGTGGTCGCGGTGGCGCACGACCGCGTAAACGCCCTCGCCGGCCGGCCGCGCGGCTTCGAGCCGGCGCTCGCCGCGGGTCTTGGTGCGGTAGGTCTTGGGGTCGAGCTCGTCTTCCACGTCCTCCGGCCGCTCGGCGACCTTCTCGACAAAACCCCAGGTCTTGCGATCGCCGTCCCGCCCGAGCGAGGGCAGGCGCTTTGCGCCGACGATCACGAGCCGGTAAACGCGCTTGCCGCGCGGGCTCAGGATCGTATAAAAGCGCTGCACGTCGCTCAAGCTCCGGGCGGACCGCTTCCCGACCTTGGGCCGATAGGCGAAATAGATGTCGCCGCTCTCCAGCGCGCGCGCCGCGGTCTCGCGCGCGGCCGGCCGCTCTTGATCGCGCGTCGCGCTCATGGTCCCCGACCCGTCGCCGGCGCGCCGCTCCCCGCGCGCGCCGGCAGGTGGCGCTCGAACCATGCGCGCGCCAGCCGCGCGACTTCATCCAGCGCTCCGGGCTCCTCGAACAGGTGCGTCGCGCCGGGGATGATCACCAGCTCTTTTTCACAGCGGAGCCGGGCGAGCGCCTTCCGGTTGAGCTCGATGACCTCCGGGTCGTTGCCGCCGACGATCAGCAGCGTCGGCGCCCGGACGCGCGGCAGCGCCGGACCGGCGAGATCGGGGCGCCCGCCGCGCGAGACGACCGCGTAGACGGCGTCGGGCCGCTCGGCCGCCGCCACGAGCGCGCCGGCGGCGCCGGTGCTGGCGCCGAAACAGCCCACCGGGAAATCCTTCGTCTCCGGCAGCCGATTGAGCCAGTCCGTCACGGCCACCAGCCGCGCGGCGAGGAGGCCGATGTCGAAGCGCAGATGCGCCGTGCGCGCGTCGATCGCCTCTTCTTCCGGGGTGAGCAGATCGACCAGCAGCGTCGCGAGCCTCGCCTCGTTCAAAAGCCGCGCCACGTGGCGGTTCCGCGGGCTCAAGCGGCTGCTGCCGCTGCCGTGGGCGAACAGCACGACCGCACGCGCCCCCGCGGGAAGGGCCAGGCTGCCCTCGAGCACGACCGGGCCCGCCGCGACGCGGACCGGGCGCTCTTCGTTTCGCTCCGTCACGCTTCTATCCATCCGCGCGGTTCTTTCTAGCGCGCCTAGCGGGTTTTGGCGCGCTCTTCCTCGACCATCTTCAATACTTTTTCGCGCAGCCGGTCGTCGGCGTTGTTGATGATGATGTAGATCCGGTTATAGTTGTCGAGCGACATGTTTTCCCGGTCGAGGGACTCTTGCAGCTCGTCGGAGGCTTCGTTCTGAATCCCCTCTCTCTCCGCGGCGTCGCCGGCGCCCGCCAGCTCGGGCTCGTAAAAATCGCGGATTTTCTGGTTCTCCACGTACGCTCGGACGAACGCCCTCAAGTCGTCGTCGCTGACGGTCGTGCCCTTGCCGGCCGGCGCCTGGGGTTGCTGCGCCAGAGCGCCTCCGACGAACAGCAGCAGGGCTCCGCCCGCGGCAATGCCCGCAATCCGGTTTTTTGTAATCATCATCGCTGCCTCCTTTGGAATGATAGAATTGTATTTGCTTGCCGATGGCGCCGTCGCCTCAATGTCCTCTCAGGTACTCGTTCTCGCGCCTGAGCTCCTCGACCTCCCGCCTCAACCGGGCGATCTCTCTGTCCTGCCGGTACTGCCGGTACTCCTGTTCCATCAATTTGTCGCCGATGAGCGCGCCGGCCAACAGGCCGATCGGGCCGCCGATCAAGGCGCCCGAGGTGGTGTGGCCGACGGCGTGGCCGACGATCGAGCCGGTGGCGAGCCCGAGGCCGCCGCCGACCAGCGCCCCCTGTTCCCTGGTGGTGGGCGGCCGCGAACAGCCGGCGGCGAGCGCGGCGATCATGACCAAGAAAAGCATCGCGAGCGCATGCGCTTTACTCTTTTTCATCGTCGTGCTCCTTTTTTTCTTTTCCCTGCTTACACGGCGAACGGGAAAGTCTCCGGCGGCTCGCCCGCATCCCACTCGGCGGTGCGCTCGAGCGGCTCGACCGCCCGCGTCTCGTCGAAGTGGAGCACGGCGTCGAACTGCTCGGCGATCCGCGCCTGGAAGTAATGGCTCGCGCGCTCGGTTTCGGGGCGATAGACCACCCCGATGGCGCGTTCGAGCATCGGCTCGCGCCCCCCTCCCGGCCGGTCGCCGGCGCGCCAGGGCATAAAGCAGGCGGCGAGTCCGAGATCGTGGAAAGCCGTCTCGTAGCTGCCGGCAAGCGCCGGCCGGACGCGCTTGCGCTCGGCCGGCCCGTCCCAATCGCTCGCGGCCGTGACCGTGCCGTGGTGCGTGGTAAAGCCGATCAGCACCGCGTCCCCGCCGTAGCGCTCGCGCGCGAGCTGGCCGATGTTGAGCTCGCCGCGCCGGCCCATCTCCGTCGCGCGCGCGTCGCCGACGTGCGAGTTATGCGCCCACACCGCGACCTTGGCGCGCCCGCCGGACCGCTCGAGGTGCGCGATCAGGCGCTCGAGCGTCTCGGCCATGTGCCGGTCGCGCAGGTTCCACGTCGACACCTCCTCCAAAAACATCGAGCGGTAATACCGCTCGGCGTTCTTCACCACGCGGGCGTTCTGCTCGGCGTAAAAAAGCTCGTCCTCCGCGACGGCGCCGTCGCGCCGGGCGTACTCCATGGAGTGGCGCTCGATCTCGACGAGCTGCCGGATCGCCTCCTCCTCGCACGTCTTGCCGGCGCCCGAGCCCGTCAGGAACCCGTAGACCTGGGCGTCCTTGCCGAAATGGTCGAAGCAGGCGTAGCGCTCGCGCGCGAGCCTGGCCGCCGCGGGGTCGATCTTCTCGAGATACCGGAGCACGGCTTCCATCGAGGCGCGGAGACTGTAGAGATCGAGGCCGTAAAAACCGGTCCGGGGCGCGCCCGGCGCGAGCGCGTCGTTGTAGGCGCGCTGCCATTCGACGAACTCGACCACGTCGGTGTTGCGCCACATCCAGGTCGGGAAGCGCCGGAAGCCGGCGAGCGCTTCGACCGCATACTCGTCTCCGCCCATGCCGCGCACGTAGCGGTTGACCCGATAGGCATCGGGCCAGTCGGCCTCGACCGCCACCGCCGTGAAGCCCTTCTCGGCGATCAGCCGCTCGGTGATCCGGGCGCGCTCGGCGTAGAAGTCGTGCGTGCCGTGGGAGCCCTCGCCGAGCAGCACCAGGCGCGCGTCGCCGATCAGGTCCATGAGGGCGTCGTAATCGCCGGCGGCGCCGGCGAGGGGGCGCGCCCGCGCGCGCGCCTCCTGGAGGAATGGGGTCTCGGCCATGATCGCTTCCTTTCCCGCCGGCCCGCTTCAGGCCGGCGCGGCGCCGGCCGCTTCGCTCGCGCTCTGGGCGAGCAGCTCGCGCACCTCTTCGTCGGTCGTCTGCGAGAAATTTTCGTACCAGAGACCGACCGCGTAGAACGGCTCCGGCGTGACGGCGCAGACGATTTCGTCGACCTCCGGCCGCAGCGCTTCGCAGGTCTCCG
>DASWFA010000163.1:0-6985 GCA_036394475.1 Binatia bacterium | reverse complement strand
CACGGCGGGCTCCACGGCGGCTTCGAGAAAATCCCGAACTGCATTCTCAAGCTCATGGTCGAGCGCGTCGTCTCCTACGGCGTCACGCTCACGCGCACGTCGAACTGCTGGAACGACTACGCGAGCTTCCAGCACGAGGTGGACGGGCTCCGCGCGGTCGGCATGGAGTGCGTCGCCAACCTCATCTACTCGGTCTCGCCGCGCCATACGGACGAATATTACGCCGAGCGGGCGCGCCAGGCGGCGGCGATGCGCCCCTACGCGATCTGCTTCAAGGACGTCGGCGGTCTGCTCACGCCCGAGCGCGCGCGGGCGCTGATTCCCATCGTGCAAAAAAACATCGGCGACGTGCCGCTCGAATTCCACGCCCACTGCAACAACAGCCTGGCGCCGCTTTGCTACCTGGAGGCGATCCAGCTGGGGGTCGCGACGCTGCACACGGCGATTCCGCCGCTGGCGAACGGCTCGTCGCAGCCGTCGGTCCTGAGCGTGGCGAAAAACGCGCGCGCTCTCGGCTACCATCCCCAGGTGAACGAAGCGGCGGTAGCGCCCGTTGTCGATCATTTCACGTTTATCGCCCGGCGCGACAACCTCCCGATCGGCCGGCCGCTCGACTACGACCAGTCGCAGTACCTCCACCAGGTCCCCGGCGGCATGATCTCCAACCTGCGCCATCAGCTGAAGCTCGTCGGCATGTCGGACAAGATCGACGCGACGCTCGCAGAAGCGGCGCGCGTGCGCGCGGAGTTCGGCTACCCGATCATGGTGACGCCGCTGTCGCAGTTCGTCGGCAGCCAGGCGGCGATCAACGTCATCACCGGCGAGCGCTACAAAGAGGTGACCGATCAGGTGATCCAGTACGCGCTCGGCATCTGGGGCAGGGAGGGCGCCGAGCTGATGGACCCGGAAGTGAAGGATAAAATCCTCGGTCGGCCGCGCGCGAAAAAGTGGCAAAACTGGGAGCCGCCCGATCCGCCGCTCAAAGAGGTGCGGGAAAAATTTGGCGGGCCTGGGGTATCGGACGAGGAGCTGATTCTCCGCGTCTACGCGGGCGAAGACGCGGTCAAGGATCTGCTGGCGGCCGGCGCGCCCGGGCCTTACCTCGACGCGGGGAGTCCATTGGCGGCGCTGGTGCGGGAGATCTCCAAGCGGAGCGATTGTAATTATGTCAGGGTAGAGAAGCCGGGATTTGCAATAACGTTGGGGAAGCAGGAGCAATAAAATTTCAGATTCGGAAAATCTGGATGACGGAATTGGGAGTCGGGCGGCGCGAGACTTATGACGCCAGCGCCGCCCGGATCGCGCGCACGATATACACCCGCGCCAGGTGGGCGCGGTATTCCTTCGAGCCGTTGATGTCCTCGAGCGGATCGACGCCTTCCAGCGCTTTCGCGGCGGCTCGCTCCAGCAGGCCATCCTCCGGTTTGTTGCCTTTTAAAATATTCTCCGCGTCCCTCGCCCGATAGGCCTTGTCGGCGACGCCGGTGACGCCGATGGCGATATCTTCACAGGCGCTATTCGCGCCGAGGCGCAACCGGACCGCCACGCCGACCACGGCGAAGCCCGAGGCCCGCTGCGCCGCTTTCAGATAGGCGCTCCTGCTGCCGGGGAATACCGGGACTTTGATCTCGGTCAAAATTTCCTCCGGCTCGAGCGAGCTGGTGAGAAAGCCGACGAAGAAATCCTCCGCCTTGATCCAGCGCTCGCCCGCCGGCCCGGCCGCTTTCATCTCGGCGTCCAGAGCCAGGATCGCCGCCGGCATGTCGCCCGCGGGGTCGGCGTGCGCGAGGCTCCCGCCGAGCGTGCCCTGGTTCCGCACCTGCGCGTCGCCGATGGTGGCGGCGGCTTCGGACAGGAGCGGGCAATTTCTTCGTATCGTCTCGGACTGCTCGATCTCCGCGTGCGTCGCGAGCGCGCCGATCCGGATCGAATCCTTTTCGGCGCGAATATAGTTCAAGCCGGGGATGCGGTTGAGATCGATGACGTACTTCGGCTTGGCGAGGCGGAGCTTCATCAGCGCCACGAGGCTCTGCCCGCCCGCGAGAAGCTTGACGTCGTCTTTGTAATCCGAGAGCAGCCCGAGCGCTTCTCCGAGCGATTCGGGCGCGAAATATTCGAACGGCGCCGGAATCATCTGCGGGAGCTCTCCTGGATCAGGTTCCAGACTCTCTCCGGCGACAGCGGCAGGTCGCGGACTCTCACGCCCAGCGGCCGGAGCGCGTCTTCGACCGCGCTGGCGATCGCCGCGGGGGAGGGGATCGCCGCCCCTTCTCCCGCCGCCTTCTGCCCGAGCGTGGTGAAGGGCGACGGCGACGGGCGGTGCTCGATCTCGACGACGGGCGTTTCCAGCGTCGACGACTTGCCGTAGTCGGTGAGCGTCAGCGTGAGCAGCTGGCCTTCGTCATTATAAATAAATCCCTCGCCCAGGGCGACCGAGATGCCGTGCGCCGCCGAGCCGTAGATCTGCCCGTCGACGACCTGCGGGTGGATCACCGTGCCGTTGTCGCCGACGATCAAATATCTGAGCACGTGGACCTTGCCGGTGTCGCGCTCCACCTCGACGACGGCGGCGTGCGCCGCGGCGGAAAAAGTGAACTGCGCGCGCACCTTGCGGTCGGCCCCGGGAACCACGTTCGGCTCCGCGTGCGGGAAGGTGTAGTAGAGCGTCGCCTGGAGCCCGGCCTCGAAGCCCTTGGGCAGCATCGCCTGGTTGGTGTAGACGATCTTACCCAGCTCGGCGAACGTGATCTTTTTCGCCGGCGCGCCCGATACCCGCACCGTGCCGTCTTCGATCGTGAGCTTCGCCGCGTCGGCGCGGAGGAGGTGGGCGGAGAGAGCGAGGATCTTTTCCCGGAGCTTCGTCGCCGCGCCGTGGACCGCGCCGATGTCGTAGAGATGAAAATTGTTGCCGCTGTTGGCGGCGGCGACGCCCCACGGCGCGAGGTCGCTGTCGAAGGGCGTGCTGACGCTGATCTTCTCCGGCGGGATGCCGAGCACGTCCGCCGCGACCTGGCCGGTGGTCGTCTCGTGGGACTGGCCGCAGTTGGGCGAGCCCAGGTAGAGCATGATCGTGCCGTTCTTCTCCAGCTTGATCGTCGCGCCGTTGACCCCGCCCGCGCCGGGGGGCTCCTTCATCTCGGGAAAGATCGCCATGTCGCGCGCGGCGTTGCGGCCGCCCGGCTCGACGCCGATCACGACGCCGATGCCGAGGAGCCGTCCGTTCGCGCGCGCCTGCTTCTGTTCCGCCCGGAGCTTCTCGTAGCCGATCGTTTGCACCGCTTCCTTGAGCAGCGCCGGGTAATCCCCGCTGTCGTAAATATTCCCGCTCGGCGTCGTGTAGGGCATCTCGCCCGGCTGGATCAGGTTTCTCTCGCGCACGGCGATCGGGCTCAGCCCGAGCTCCTCGGCGATGCGGTCCATGATGCGCTCCCAGATGTAGCACATGCCGGGCTTGCCGATGCCGCGGTTCGGGATCACCGGGCACTTGTTGGTGACGACCGACCAGCCTTCCATGGAGATGTTCTGCACTTTGTAGGTGTTGACGAGATTGTTGAGCTTGTTGGTGAAATGGATCGTAAGCGTGCTGGTCGAGCCGCCGACGTCGTCGATCTCCTTGAAGCGGAGCCCGAGCACTGCGCCGTCTTTTTTCACCGCCGCCTCGACTTCGAACTCCTGCCCGCAGGAATGGCCCCCCGCCATCATGTGCTCGCTCCGGTCCTCGATCCACTTGACCGGGCGGCCGCTCCGAATCGCGAGCAGGCTCGTGATCACGACGTATTTGCGGATCAGGTGGATCTTCTGGCCGAAGCCGCCGCCGATGTCGGGAATGATGACCCGGACGTCGTCGAGCTCCAGCGCCTCCCGGAGCGCGTCGTAGATCACCTCGGGCACCTGCGCGTTGACCCAGACCGTGAGCTTTTTGCTCGCGGCGTCGAAAGAGGCGATCACGGCGAACGGCTCGAGCGGCGTCGAGCTGTAGCGGTGGATTTTCAAATGCTCCCCGACGATTTTATCGGCGGACTTGAACGCGCCGTCGACGTCGCCGTAGACGAGCTGCCCCTTCCAGGCGACGTTCGATTCGAGCTCGTCGAACAGCAGGGCGGAGCCGGGCCGCATCGCCTCGGCGGTGTCGACGACGGGCGGGAGCGCCTCGTATTCGATCGCGATCAGGTCCATCGCGTCTTCGGCGGCGCCGCGGTCGCGCGCGGCCACCGCGGCTACCGGCTCGCCCATGTAGCGGACCTTCTCCACGGCGGTCGCGTGCTCCGGGATGGGGCGGCGGAGCCCCGCGGCGTAGCGGCCGGGCTTGAAAGGCTTGGTCATCGAAGCCACGTCCGCCGGCGTCAGCGCCGCGAACACGCCCGGCAGCTCCAGCGCGGCGCTCGCGTCCGCGCCGGTAATGCGCGCGTGGGCGTAGGGGCTTCTGAGAATCATCGCCTGGAGCATGCCGGGCAGCACGATGTCGTCGGTGAAGTTGCCGCGCCCGGTGACGTGGCGCGGCCCCTCTTTGCTGCGGGAGCTGGCGCCGATGTATTTTTTCTCAGCCATTTTCTTTTATTTTTTTCGCCGCCGCTTGCACCGACTGGATGATTTGCGCGTAGCCCGTGCACATGCAGAGGTTGCCGGCGAGGCCGCGGCGGATCTCGTCTTCGCCCGGATCGGGATTTTTGCTCAAAAGCGCGTGCGCGGCGAGGACCATGCCCGGCGTGCAGTAGCCGCACTGAAAGCCGTAGCGCTCGACGAACGCCTCCTGCACCGGATGGAGCCTGCCGTTCGCTTGCAGTCCCTCGATCGTGGTGATTTCCCGGCCGTTCGCCTGCACCGCGAGCAGGAGGCACGATTTCACCAGCTTGCCGTCGAGCAGGATCGTGCAGGCGCCGCACTCGCCGATGACGCAGCCGACGTGCGTGCCGGTGAGGCCGGCGACCTCGCGCAGAAAATGGGGCAGGAGCAGCCGCGGCTCGACCTCTTCTTCGTAACGCCGGCCGTTGATCGTCACGCGGATGGCTTGCTTCACGTCGTGACAATATCTTTTGCTTTTCGGTGCGTCAACCTGCCGCGCGCGCCGCATTGACAGGGAGGGAAGATATCGGCTAGGAACAGGTCCAAGGGAGGCGTTGTCCATGGAAACGACGATCGACGAGCGGGTATTTTCCCGCCCCTGGTTTCACGGCGTTGCGGACGACGGGAAGCGCTGGCTCACCGACGTTTTGATCGCCGAGGCGAAAGACCGGCGCCATTACAACGAGGCGATGCCGCGGTTCCGGAGCCGCCCTCCGGAGACGGACGCGGAGCGCGATCTCTTGTGCGGCGCCTGGGCTTATCGCGGCCGCGGCGAGCTGGCCGGCATCTGCGGCGCGTCGGCCTACGCGATCGCCCACTTTCCGCTCGACCTCCCGACGCTCAGCTTCCTCTACGACCATATCGCCGACGAATCGCACCACGCGGTCGAGATGATCGAACGGGCCGGGCGCGCCAACCCGGGAAAAAAATATTGGGACGCCGATCCGGATTGGGAAGGGCGGTGGGGCAACGGCCGGCTGCGCGCCTTGCCCATGAAGGAGGGGCAGAGCTGGACCGATTATCTTCTCTTCATGCTGCCGATCGAGACCGGCGCCGGCCTCGGCATCCGGCCCTACGATTTATTTCAGATCCAGCTGAAGGAGCTGGTCGAGTTCTCCGAGGACCGCATTCACGGCGACGAGGCGCAGCACTTCATGTTTTTCATGCTGAGCGCGCGCCGGCTCTTGCAGACGGCCGACGGCGGGGAGTTCGGCGCGCGCCTGGCCGCGCTCTACCGGAAAAACGTGCGGACGCTGGCGACCGAGCGGATGAAGATGTGGGACGAGCTGCTCATCCCCAAGCTGGGGGCCGATCCGACCTTCGTCCACAATATTCCCGAGATGCGCCGGCGCCGCTATCAATTCATCCTCGACTCGCTGGAAATCGAAGAGAAGGTTTGACCTCCGCCTCCATGCTCCGGCGCGCCGCTCCGCTCCTGTGCCTGCTGGTTTTTTCCTGGCGCGAAGCTCCGGCGGCGGAGAAGCTCACCGGCATCCAGTCCGCGCTGGTCATGGCGCAATCGCTCCCCTGGATCGCGGCGGAGGCGGGCCTTTTCCGCAAATACAATCTCGATTTCCAGCTCATCTACGTCGCCTCTTCGCCCGCGGTGACCGGCGCGCTGCTCGGCGGCGACGCGGAGGTCGCTCTGGCGGGCGGCAGCGCCATCGTGCGCGCCTACGCCCAGGGCGCCCGGGACCTCGCCTTCATCGGCGGCATCAAGAACTACCTCGACCAGAGCATCATGGCGCGGCCGGAGGTCCGCGGCCCGGAGCAGCTCAAGGGCAAGAAGATCGGAGTCTCGCGCATCGGCGGCATCAGCCATTACTTCACCGTGCAGGCGCTCCGGCGCTTCGGCATGCAGGCGGGGCGCGACTACTTCTTCCTCCAGACCGGCGGCGAGCCCGAGACGATCGCGGCGCTCGCGAACGGCGCGGTGGACGCGGCGACGCTCACCGTCCTCGGCGAGGCCAGGGCTTCGGCGCTGGGCTTTCGCCCCGCCGTCTACGGCCCCGACCTCCATATTCCCTCCGTGGCCGCGGCCTTCGTCACGCGCCGGGCACTGTTCCAGCGCCGACCGGAGGCGCTGCTGAATTTCATGCGCGCGATGGCGGAGGCGATGAAGATCGTCCACACCGACAGGGATCTTACCTGCCGGGTTCTCGGCCGCCGGCTCAGGATCGAGGACGGAAAAATCATCGAGCGCGCCTACCAGATCAACATCGGCTCCTTCGAGAAAGAATTGAAGATCGCGCCGGAAGCGATTCAGGCGATCTTGGAGGAGGCCGGACCGCGGGAGAAAACGATTCAGGCCGAGGATTTGATCGACCGCCGCTATCTCGACGCCCTGGAGAAGAGCGGCTTTTTCAAGCAGCTCTGGGGGAAGTGAGGCCCGGCGGAACGGCGGTGCGCGCGATCGCGGTCA
>DASWFA010000162.1:0-2797 GCA_036394475.1 Binatia bacterium | reverse complement strand
CCACCTCCGGCGCTCTGGCTTTGGGCGTGGCGCTCGCCTGGCTGGTCGAGCGAACGGAATTGCCCGGGCGGCGCTGGTGGAGCGCGCTGCTCGCGGCGCCGCTGATCGTTCCGAGCTATCTGGCGGTGATCGCCTACGAATCGCTTCTGGGCCGCTGGGGGCTCCTGGCCGACGGTCTCAACGCGCTCGGGGGCCATTGTCTCGCGGACGCGATTCCCGAGATCGAAGGCTTTGCCGGCGCCGCCCTGGTGCTGATACTGGGGACCTATCCCTACGTCTATCTGCTCGTCAGGGCTGCGCTCGGCGGCCTCAGCCCCGCGGTCGAGGACGCCGCCTGCGCCGCGGGGCGGAAGCCGGGGAAAATCTTTTGGACCGTGACGCTGCCGCTGGTCCGGCCCGCGCTGGCCGCATCCGCGCTGCTGGTCGCGGTCACCGTGATCGCCGACTTCGGCGTCGTCGAGCGCATGAAGTTCCCGACCTTCACGACCGCGGTCTATCACCAGCTTACTTCCCGATTCGACCGCTCGACGGCCTCGGCTCTGAGCGCGGTGCTGATCGCCGGGACCCTGGCTTTGCTGTGGGCGCAGCGCGGCCTCTGGGGACGGGGAAGACACTACTACCTCGCCAATCGCCGCCCGCAAGAGCGCCGGGAGCTCAAATCGTGGCGCTGGCCCGCGGCTCTTTTTGTCCTGTGCGCGCCGGCGCTCGCGCTCGTCGTGCCCGTGGCGGTCTTCGGCTACTGGATGATCGAAGGCTGGCTCAAGCCTTCCCACGCTCACGCGTTGTGGGCGACGGCCTGGAGCGACCTGCTCCGCCATGCCTGGCACGGCTTCTTGAGCGCCGGGCTGGCGGCGACGCTCGCGCTCGGAGCCTCGCTGCCGATGGCCTTTTTAGCCGTGCGCCACCGGGGAGAGCGCTGGGGCGGCGCGTTCTCCCGGCTGTCCCAGGCGGGCTTCGTACTACCCGGAGTCCTCGTCGCCCTGGCCCTGGCGTACGGGCTCAACCGCTACGCGCCCTACCTCTATTTTAATTTCACGGCCCTGGTCATCGCCTACGTGGTTTTGTTCTTTCCGCTGGCGTTCCAGGCGCTCGAATCGGGACTCTCTCAAGTCCCCGAGCAGCTCGAAGACTCCGCGCGCCTGCTGCGCCACGGCACTCTCGGCGTCTGGCGGCGGGTAACGCTGCCGCTTTTGCTGCCGGCGGCGCTGGCGGGCTGGGTCCTGGTGTTCACCAACGCTCTCAGAGAGCTGCCGGCGACGCTGCTGCTCCGTCCCGCGGGATTCGACACGCTGCCGGTGCGCATCTGGATCGCGGCCGGAGAAGGGTTCCTGACCCAGGCGGCGCCGGCGGCTCTGCTGTTGGTCGTCCTCTCGCTGCCGCTCCTGTTTTTGCTCGGCTTCCGAGACGCGCGCGCGGGCCGCCTTTATGACTGAAGCCGCGCCGATCCTCGAAGTGAAGGAGGTCTCCAAGGCCTTCGGCGCATCCTCGCCGCCGGTCGTCGGGCCGATCTCGTTCGAGGTGCGTCCGGGCGAGATGCTGGTGATCGTCGGACCGAGCGGCTGCGGCAAGACGACGTTGCTGCGCCTGATCGCCGGCCTCGAGCGCCCGGATTCCGGCGCGATCGTCCTGCACGGCAGGACGGTGACGGGCGCGCGGGCGTGGGTGCCGCCCGAGGAGCGGAACGTGGGGATGGTTTTCCAGGATTTTTCATTGTTCCCGCACTTGACCGTCGGGCAAAACGTCTCGTTCGGCTTGAATCCGTTCAGCGAGACGGAAACCCGCCATGCGGACGAATTGGTCGGGATGCTCGGCCTCGCCGGCCTGCTCGACCGCTACCCGCACCAGCTTTCCGGCGGCGAGCAGCAGCGGGTCGCGGTGGCGCGGGCGCTCGCGCAGCAGCCCGAGGTGATACTTTTCGACGAGCCCTTCTCCAATCTCGACGCCCACCTGCGTCCGCGCATGCGCCGCGAGTTAAAAAGAACTCTGCGCCAGCTCGGCGGGACGGCGCTGTTCATCACGCACGACCAGTCCGAGGCCTTGGAAGTCGCGGACCGGCTCGCCGTCCTGCGAGAGGGACAATTGGAGCAGCTCGACAGCCCGGAGGCGGTTTATCATCGTCCGGCGACCTCCTTCGTGGCGGAGTTCGTCGGCGACGCGGAGTTTTTGCGCGGGACCGTGCGAGACGGCTGGCTGCGGACGGAATTGGGCGGGCACGAGCTGCCGGCCGCGGTCAAAGATCACCCGCTGGTGCGGGAAAACAGCGGCGGATTCGTCGACGTGATGATCCGCCCGCGGGACGTCGAGCTTCAACCGATCGGCCCCGGCGCCGACGAGAGCGCTTGCGCGCGGGTCGTCTTGAGGCAGTTCCGCGGCTCGGAAATCCTATATACGGTCCGATTGGCGAGCGGCCGGGAGCTGCGCGCCGAAGCGCCCGGCGCCGGCTCTCTGTCCGAAGGGGCGCGGGTGGCGGTCGGGCTGAAGTCGCTGCCCGCCCTTTTTTATCGCGGCAGGCGAATCTCCTCGGGCAAAAATTAGCCGCGCCGCTTGGCGGCGGTCCCGCGTCAACAGGTCGAGCTCGGGTCTTGCAGGCCGGCCTGTCCCGCCGGCGCTCCCCTCATGCACCTCAACAAGTTCCCGAGCTCTTCAAACGGCGGCGGGAACGCGCCTACCAGCCCCAGCACGACCAGGACCAGCGTCCAGAAATATATTTTAGCAAAATCGACCTGCCGGCTCTTCCACAAAAAATGCAGGATGAGCCAGCTCGCGAGCCAAACGACGACCGCCAGGATCGCGCGTC
>DASWFA010000161.1:0-8075 GCA_036394475.1 Binatia bacterium | reverse complement strand
CGGCGCGGCAAATCCACCTGGGACCCGCCCCCGACTCCCGCCAGCCGGATTTTTCCGGCGCCGCCTAGGGACGCGCCGCGTCCGTAAATAGTCTCGCCGTTTTCCCCCTCGCCCGATTTTATTTTGTTTAGACCGCTGAGGGATTTCCCTCAGAAAAATATGTGTCACCTCGCTCTCCCCGGGGGCAGGATTGGGCTCAACCCAAGCTTGTCCTTCAAGGAGAGTCCATGTCGTCCCGGGCCCCCTCGTTCACGCGGCGCTCGCGCGCCCGCGTAGTTTTTATTGCGCTTCTGGCCGTGCTCGCCCTCTGGTACCGTCCTCCCTACGCCCAGCCGGTGCCTCCCCTGGCGTCGCCGCCGCTGTCGTCGCCGGACACCACCTATCCGCCGCCGGCCGGCCGGACCACCTTCGTGCCCAGGGGCGGCGACCTGCAGGCGGCGCTCGACAGAGCCGAGCCGGGGGACGTCCTCGCCCTGGAAGCCGGCGCCACGTTCGTCGGCAATTTCGTCCTGCCGAACAAAGCCGGCGCGGACTGGATCGTCGTCCGCTCCGCCGCGTACGACCGCCTGCCGCCGGCGGGAACCCGCGTGGCGCCGTCCGACTCCCCCCTGCTCGCCCGGATCGTCACCCCGAACGCCGCGCCGGCGCTCGCGACCGGCCCGGCGGCGCACCATTTTCATTTTGCCGCGCTCGAGATCACCGCGGCGCCCGCGCGCGCCGACGCGACGGTCGAGAGCCTCGTCCGCCTGGAGAGCCCGGGCGAACAAAGCTCGCTCTCCCGGACGCCGACCGATTTTCTGTTCGAGCGCTGCTACATTCACGGCGCGGCGGCGGCGAGCGTCCGCCGCGGCATCACGCTCAACAGCGCCCGGACCGCCGTCGTGGATTCGTACCTCGCGGAATTCCACGACCGCTCCGGAGAGCCGCAGGCGGTCCAGGCGCTGATGGGCTGGAACGGCCCCGGCCCCTTCAAGATCGTCAACAACTACCTCGCCGCCGCCGGGGAGAACCTGGTCTTCGGCGGCCCGGAGCCGGCGATTCCCAATCTGGTTCCCGCCGACATCGAGGTGCGGGGAAATTATTTTCACAAGCCCGCGGCGTGGAAGCCGGGCGACGCGCGCCGGCGGGTCCAGGACATGCTGGCGCTCAAGAACGCCCAGCGCGCGCTGATCGAGAACAACGTCTTCGAGGACAATTGGGCCGAGGCGGACGGCGGCTTTGCGGTTCTTTTCACGGTCCGCAACCCGAGCGGCGCCGCCCCCTGGTCGGTCGTGCAGGACGTTACGTTCCGCAAAAACGTTTTGCGGAGGAGCGGCGCCGGCATCAGCATCCTGGGCCAGGACCCCGATTTTCCCAGCCAGCAGGCCCGGCGCATCCTGATTCAGGACAATTTGTTCGAGGGGATCGGCGGCGTCAATTCGGGCGGGAGCGGGACTCTGTTTCAAATTCTCGGCGGCGCGGCCAACGTCGTGATCGACCACAACACCGGTCTCCAGTCCGGGAAGGCCCTGCTGGTGGACGGCGCGCCCAACACCGGGTTCGTGTATCAAAACAACATCGCGGCCGGCGACCCGTCGGCCGCCGCCGACTCTTGGAGCGCCCGGTTCCCGGGCTACATCTTCGCCAGGAACGTTTTAGCCGGCGGCAACCCCTCGGGCTATCCGGCGGAGAACTTCTTTCCCGCTTCTGTCGCGGGCGTCGGCTTCGTCGATGCCGAAAACGGCGACTACCGCCTGGCCGCCACCAGCCCCTTCTTCAACGCCGGCACCGACGGCGCCAATATCGGCGTCGATTTCGACGCCCTTCAGCCGGCGGCCGCGGGCGCGGTCGGCGGCAAGCGCAATTCCTAGAACGGCCAAGCTCGCGGTTCGATCGGCCGGGCGGGATAGGCTTATTTTTCCGCCTTGACCGGCTTTTCGCCTCCCATGTGCGGTATCGGGATGTACTGCACGGCCGGGTAGGTCCGCGTGGGCTGGGGAAAGAAGCTCATGAACCGGTAGATCTCATGCGGCATGTCGGTGGTGACCGGCAGACCCAGCTCCATCGCCTCCTGCGGCATGATCGGGTAGTCGTGCGTCCAGACGCCGCTCGTGAGCTTGTCCGCGACGGCGTCGGCGCGCCCCGCATCCATCCGGCCGGAAAGCAGCCCGCGCACCCGACCCCGCATCTGCGCCATCGCCTTGCGCGCGACGTCGGCATGGATCAGCGTCTGGTCGTCGATGTCCTTGGATTCTTTCTGCTGCAAAACGCTCAGCACGGAAGCGGCCGGCGATTGGCCGACCTGCGGGTCCACCGGACCGAGCACCGCGTTCTCGTCCAACACGATCTCGTCGGCGGCGAGCGCGATCAGCGTCCCGCCCGACATCGCGTAGTGCGGCACGAAAACCGTGACCTTGCCCTTATGCCGGTAGAGCGCGTAGGCGATCTGGTCCGCCGCCAGGGCGAGCCCCCCGGGGGTATGGACGATCATATCGATCGGATATTCCGGCGCGCAGAGCCGGATGGCGCGCAGCACCTCTTCGGAATCGTTGACGTCGATGTAGCGCATCAGGGGAAAGCCCAAAAAGCTCATCGTCTCCTGGCGGTGGATGAGGGCGATCGCCAGGCTGCCGCGCTTCCGCTCCAGCGCGTGCAGCAGCCGGAGCCGGTTTCTGTCCAGCAGCGCTTTTTGGATGACGGGCTGGAGCGACGCCATGATGAGAAAGATCCAGAAAAGATCTCCGACTCCCATAAAAATCCACCCGGCCGCGGATCGCGCGGCTCCTTCCGTTTTTTTTCTTCCGAATAAAACTATATCCCGCCCGGCGGTTTGCCTATAACCGGCGCGCGCTTTAAAATAAAATTTACCTGCCTGCGGGGTTCTCCCGATTTGACGGCTCCGGGCGATCCGGTAGATTTTTAGTCATGATACCCGTCGTGGGAATTTTCGACAGCGTGGGCGCCGCGCGGGCGGCCGTGGTGGATCTGCTGCGGAGCGGCTTCGCCAGCCACCAGATCACTTTCCTCGCGCCCGGAGCCTCGGAGGACGAGCTGCGCGAGAGCGTGCCGACGACCGAGGGCGAGCAGCCCGGCATGGGAAAAGCCGTCGGCGCGGTCGTGGGCACCGGCCTCGGCGCCTCGCTCGGCATGGCGGCGGCCACGGCCCTCGTCCCCGGCGTCGGGCCGGTGGTGGCGCTCGGCGTCGCCGGCGCGGCCCTTCTGGGGCTGGTCGGCGCGACCGCGGGCGGCGCTCTGGAGCGGGCGTTTTCGGAGGGGCTGCCCAAAGACGAATGGTTCGTCTACGAAGACGCGCTCCGGCGCGGCCGCTCCATCGTCGCGGTTTTTCCCGCGCGCGACGAGCAGGCGGAATTCGCGCGCGCCCTCCTGGCGCGGCGCGGCGCGGAGAGCGTCGACGCGGCGCGCGAGCGCTGGTGGATCGGGCTCCGCAGCGCCGAGGCGGAGCGCTACGCCGCCAACGAGACCGATTTCGATTCGATCGAGCCCGACTTCCGGCGCGGCTTCGAGGCCGCGCTCCGTCCCGACATCCGCGGCCGGTCCTACGACCTCGTCGTCGTCGTCTTGAGCCGGCATTATCCCACCGAGTACGATCGGCCGCACTTCCGCGCCGGCTACGACCGCGGCTCTGAGTATTGCCGGGCGAGGCTGTCTTCGGCTGGACCTTCCGATATCGGGAAATCTCCCGATTGACTTTGTTCCCACCCGCGGTAGCCTAGACGCATCGAACGCTGCGGCCGGCTTGTGCCGGTCGCGCCTTTTTGCCGGCCAGCCCTGGGAGGTGCGCGCCATGAGCGATTTGGACAAGCGGACCGTCGAGGCCGAAGGCCTCGTGGTCGAGATCAACGGCGTCGGGCCCCGATTCGAGTTCGAGCAGATTTTGAAGCTCTTAAAAAAAGCCAACGACCTGGGGCTCGAAGGACGGCGGCTCATCAAAGTGGAGAGCACCGGCATGCCGCGCGATCACAAGCTCGGCACTTTTATCTACCGGTTTATCACGGAAGAAGTCTGAGCAATGGAAGTATCGAATCGGGAGGGGTGAAGCCATGACGACCAAGCAACCGTTTCTGACCGATATCAGGACGCTCCGCGAGCGCGCGCGGCAGCACATGGAGCAGGGCGCGGTGACGCCCGGCTATAGCGCCGACCGCGACAACGTCGTCAAGCTGCTGAACGAGGCGCTCGCGACCGAGATCGTCTGCGTGCTGCGCTACAAGCGCCATTACTATATGGCCTCGGGACTGGACGCCCAGGCCGCCGCGGACGAGTTTCTCCAGCACGCGGGCGAAGAGCAGGGCCACGCGGACCAGGTCGCGGAGCGGATCGTGCAGCTCGGCGGCGAGCCGAATTTCAACCCGGAGGGGCTGCTCACCCGCAGCCACGCCGAGTACGTCGAGGGGAATTCCCTGGTGGAGATGATCCGTGAAGACCTGGTGGCGGAGCGGATCGCGATCGACAGCTATCGCGAGATGGTGCGCTATCTCGGCGACGACGACCCGACGACCCGCCGCCTGATGGAAGGCCTGCTGGCGGTCGAAGAAGAGCACGCCGACGACCTGGTCAACCTGCTGGAAAAAATGCGGCCGTAAGGCCGGCTGCGGCCGCGAAATTCCTACGGCTCGATTTTTACGATCGACGCGCCGATGCCGTCGAGCGAGGTCTTGCCGTCGGCGGCCAGATTGTCGCGCCGCGGCGTGTCGAAGTTGTTGACGTAGGCCGTGTTGCCGACGAAAACCACCGAAGTCGGAAACTCGAGCGGCCCCGCGCTGCCGTTCTTTGTGATCTCCTCCACTTTGCCGTCGAGCGTGACCATGACGACGGCGTTGCGCTCGTTGGCGGCGACCCAGAGCCGCCCCTGCGGGTCGAAGTCCGGGCCGTCCGCGCCTTCCAACAGCGGGCTCTGCGCCACCAGCGCCGGCTTCCCCGCCCTGCCGTCCGCGCCGACCGCGACTTTCCAGATCGCGCCGCGCGCCGTGTCGGCGACGTAGAGGACTTCCCCTTTCGCGTCGAAGACCATGCCGTTGGCCGGGATCGCCTGCTGGGTTTTGCCGTCCGGCAGCGTGCGCGTGTAGAGCTCGATCTGGGCCCAATTCTCCGCCGCGCCGCCTTCGGGGCCGATGCGATAGATTTTCCCGTTCCGCCCGCCGGAGACGTAGAGCACGCCGTTCTTGTCGAAGGCGATGCCGTTGGCGCCCTCGGTGTCGGTCGCGAAGGTCGCGGCGGCCCCCGGCTTGTCCGGATTTAAATCGGCTTTTTTAATTCGGACGATCTCGCGGAAGGCGCCGCTGGTGAGGTAGAGATCGCCCGCGCGGCTGAAGACCAGCCCGGAAGAGTCGGCCCGGACTTTCTTGCCGTCGATCTCGCGCGCCTCGATGCGCCCCACGACCACGAGCTTGGGGGCCTTGGGGTCGATGCGGATGACGTTGCCGGTCACGCGGTCACAGACGTAGAGCCGCCCCTGCGGGTCGGCGGTGACGGTCTCGACGATCACGGTCTGGTCCGCGCTGTCGGGATCGAGGTCGACCAGGACGGAAACTTTGGCGGCCCAGGCGGCGGGCGCGAGCGCGAGGACGGCCAGACAGGCCAGCCAGTAGACGCCCGGCGTGATTGATTTTGTCATGTCCTTCTCCTCCGTCAGTGGCTGCAAAATAAGGCAACTCTCCGAGAGCCGTCAAGCGGAAAGGTGCAGGATAAAGTCGCGGCGGTGAAGGAAAAAGGCAAACCGCCGGCCCGGGTGCCGTAACACGGCCACGCCGGGGTCCCGATCTGTCGCTGTTTTCCCACGCCAATCCTTCGTTTCCCCGGAGCCGCGGGCAGCCGCCCGTCCGGCATGCCGCTTGCTCTAGACAGCCTCCAACGGAGGCGCCAACTGATGATTCGATTTTTTCGCTTTTTAGCCCCGCCGACGATAACCATCGCGGTTCTGCTGTCGCTGTGTTTGAGCGCTCCGGCCCAGGCGATCAACAGCGTGCGCGGCGGCCCGCTCACCGAGCCGGCGCCGCTCTTCCCGGCCGACAACTGGTGGAACCTCGATATCAGCGGCTGGCCGGTGGACGCGAATTCGGCGGCCTATATCTCGTTCATCAACAACGGCGGCACGCGCCGCCTTCACCCCGACCTCGGCGGCGACGCCTCCAGCGCCGGGGACCCCTACGCGATCTACGGCATGCCCTACGCGGTCGTCGCCGGCGTGACGAGCGCCGACCTGGCGGCGGTGGATTTTCTCTATTCGGACGAGAGCGACGGGGTCGATCACGCGACCAATACGAGCTTTCCGTTTTACCCGATCCCGCCCGAGGCCGCGACCCAGCCCTACTGGATCGAGGGCGGCGATCCGGGCAACGTCGACCTCACGAACAGCCAGGACCGCCATCTTTTGATCGTCGACGCCGACCGGAACCATCTCTACGAGCTGTACAACGTCTATTATAACCCGAGCTTGAAAAGATGGTCCGCCGGCTCGGGCGCGTTCTTCGACATGAACGCCGACGACCGCCGCCCCGACGGCTGGACCTCGGCGGACGCCGCCGGCCTGGCGATCCTGCCGGGCCTCGTCCGCTACGACGAAGTCTACGATCCCGGCACGGCGGAGATCGGCCACGCCTTCCGCGTCACGGTGCGCTCGACCAACGGCTACGTCTATCCCGCCTCGCACCGCGCCGGCTCGACCGCGGGCGCGCTGCCGATGGGCGCGCGGCTCAGGCTCAAGGCGAGCGTCGACGTGGCGCAGAAGACGAGCGACCCGGACGTGCGGAAAATATTCCGCGCCATGCAGAAGCACGGCCTCATCGTCGCCGACAACGGCTCGGACATGTACATCACCGGCACGTACGATCTCCGCTGGGACAACGGCATTTTGAATCCCGCCTTCGGCGCGCTCACCGCGAGCGACTTCGAAGTCGTCCAATTGGGCTACAACCCGTCCGGAACGGTCGCGGGACCGGCGCTCGGCTCGCTCGGCGTGAGCCCGCCGAGCGTCACCGGCGGGCAGCCGGCGACCGGCACGGTGACACTGACGTCCGCCGCCCCGGCGGGAGGGCTGGTGGTGAGTCTTTCCACCGGCCATCCCGCTGTCACCGTACCGGCGACGGTCACGGTCAACGCGGGCGCGGCCGCGGCGAACTTCACCGTGACGACCTCGCCGGTCACCGCGGCGGCCAATGCGGCGATCACCGCGTCTTACAACGGCGCCGGCAAATCGGCGCCGCTCACGGTTCTGCCGCCGGTGTTGTCTTCGCTCTCGCTCAACCCGACGACGGTCGTCGGCGGGTCGAACTCGACCGGCACCGTCGCTTTGAGCGGCAAGGCGCCGGCCGGCGGCCTCGTCGTGAACCTATCGAGCAGCAAGTCGAGCCGCGCCGCCGTGCCGCCCTCGGTCACAGTCGGGGCGGGGGCCGGCTCGGCGACCTTTACCGTCACCACGACCACCGGCGGGAAAACCTCGGCCACGATCACCGCCTCGTTCGGCGGCGTGACGAAAAAGGCCTCGCTTTCGATCAGGCGTTAATCGGCGCCCTTCGACAGGCTCAGGGCGAGCGGATTACAGTTACCTTTCCACTCTTCTTCGAGTCTTCTTCGAGCGAGGGCCGCCGCCGCGCATCCGATAACATTGGGATTAGCGCCGGCCCATTGCGCGGGCTCGAAGAATGGTCCACCGCTTGAACGAGGCGCGGGCTCGGAGAACGGACGGGGCTTGAGCGGGCGCGACGAACGACCAGGAAAGCAACCCTATCTTCTTCCGCTCTTCTTCGAACGAGGGCCGCCGCCCGATCAAGAGCCGCGCATCCGGTTACAGACGTTTGGGATTAGCGCCGGCCCATTGCGCGGCTCGGCGAGCGGGCGGCGGCTTGAGCGAGCGCCTTGCACGGCTCGAAGAACGGACGGGGCTTGAGCGGGCGCGACGAACGACCAGGAAAGCAGCCCCATCTTCTTCCGTTCTTCTTCGAGCGAGGGCCGCCGCCCGATCAAGAGCCGCGCATCCGGTTACAGACGTTTGGGATTAAGCACCGGCCCATTGCGCGGCTCGGCGAGCGGGCGGCGGCTTGAGCGAGTGCCTTGCGCGGGCTCGGCGAGCGGGCGGC